>NZ_JARVXN010000006.1:0-61463 GCF_048957715.1 Mitsuaria sp. CC2
CGGCGAGTGAGCCGGGTCAAGAGCGTTGCCCCCACGAATCAGGGCGGCGTGCGATCAGCGGAACTGCTCGTTCGTCGAACCCGCGAGCCGGCTCAGCCTCGCAGGTAGTTGTCCTTCACCCGGATGTAATGCTCGGCGGAGTACTTCAGGTAGGCGATCTCGTCGGCGGTGAGTTCGCGCACGGGCATCGCGGGCCGGCCGATGTAGAGGTGGCCGCTCTTGAGCACCTTGCCCGGCGACACCAGGCTGCCGGCGCCCAGCATCACGCGGTCCTCGATGACGACGTCGTCCATGACGATGCTGCCCATGCCGATGAGGCATTCGTTGCCGATGCGGCAGCCGTGCAGGATGACGGAATGTCCGACCGTCACGTGGTCCCCGATGATCAGCGGCGAGCCCTCCGGCTTCTTCGGGTTCTTGTGCGAGACATGCCCCATCGTCAGGTCCTGCACGTTGGTGCCGGCGCCGATCACAATGCGGTTCACGTCGCCCCGCAGCACGGTGTTGCACCAGACCGAGCTGTCGGGACCGAGGGTGACGTCGCCGATCACCTGCGCGGAGTCATGGACGAAGACGCGCTCGGCGAGCACCGGGGCAGTATCGAGGTAAGGGGACAGCGGCATGGCAGGCGAGGGCGGGCAGCGGAAGAAGAAGGACATTGTCGCGGCGTCGAAGAAGACCGCCGCGAAGCCTGCTGCCATCACCACCAGGAAGCCGGCGGCAAAGGCCGCTGCGACGGCCGCTGCAAAGGCCGCTTCGAAACCCGCGACCAAAGCTCCGCGCGAGAAGCGCCACCACCACTACGTCTACGTCGTCGAGCTGGCCGACCAGGTCTGGAACGAGCCGCGCTTCCGCAAGGCGAATCCCGATTACCGCCTCGGCATGCCCTTCGTCTACGTCGGCATGACGGGGTTGGATCCCGACCTGCGCTTCGACAAGCACAAGGCCGGGATCCAGTCCAACCGCTACGTCTTCGACTACGGCCTGCGCCTGCTGCCGCAGCTCTACGAGGTCTACAACCCGATGCCTTACGAGGCCGCGCGGGAGATGGAGGTCGAGCTCGCCATTGGCCTGCGCGAGGCGGGTTACGGCGTCTGGCAGGCCTGAATGGCCGCTCCGGCGCTGTTTCGGTACAGCGCTGCGGCATGATGCGTCGGCCCTTTGCCCAGGAGCAGCGATGCGCGTCACGACCCACCCCGCCGCCACGCCCGTGGCCCTTCCGACCTACGACGACGTCGAGGCCGCCGCCCGTCGCATCGAGGGCTACGCGCATCGCACGCCGGTGCTGACCTCGCGCACCGTCGACGAGCTGTTCGGCGCGCAGGTGTTCTTCAAGTGCGAGAACTTCCAGCGCATGGGCGCCTTCAAGTTCCGCGGCGGGTTCAACGCGCTCTCGCGCTTCACGCCGGAGCAGCGGCGCTTCGGCGTGGTCGCGTTCTCGTCGGGCAACCATGCACAGGCGATCGCGCTGTCGGCGCGCATCCTGGGGATGCCGGCCACCATCGTCATGCCCCACGACGCGCCTTCCGCCAAGATCGCCGCGACGCGCGGCTACGGCGGCCAGGTCGTCCTCTACGACCGATACACCGAGGACCGCCAGCAGATCGGCCGCGACCTCGCCGAGAAGCACGGCCTGACCCTGATCCCGCCTTTCGACCATCCCGACGTGCTGACGGGGCAGGGCACCGCTGCGAAGGAGCTGTTCGACGAGGTCGGTGCGCTCGATGCGGTCTTCGCGCCGCTGGGTGGCGGCGGCCTGCTGTCGGGCACGGCGCTGTCGACCCGCGCGCTGTCGCCGGAGGCCAGGCTGTACGGCGTCGAGCCTGAGGCGGGCAACGACGGCCAGCAGTCCTTCCGCAGCGGCACGATCGTCACCATCGATACACCGCGCACGATCGCGGACGGCGCACAGACGCCGCACCTCGGCGACATCACCTTCGCGTTGATCCGCCATCACGTCGACGACGTCCTCACCGCGAGCGATGCGGACCTGGTCGATGCGATGGCCTTCTTCGCTTCGCGGATGAAGATGCTGGTCGAGCCCACCGGCTGTCTCGGCTTCGCCGCCGCGAAGGCGATGAAAGACCAGCTGAAAGGCCAGCGCGTCGGCATCGTGATCAGCGGCGGCAACGTCGACATGGCGCGGTTCTGCGAACTGGTGGGCGCGCGGGCCACCGTCGATACTCCGACACCATGACACTTCGATCGAATGCCTTCTTTCGCATGCTGGCCCTGACCGGCTTGGCCATGGCCGCCGCCTGCCAGCCCGCGCTGGCCGCCTGCAACGTGACCACGCTGCCCGACGGCTGGGTCGCCGGATCGGCGCGCTGGGATGGCCCCTGCGCCTCGGGACAGGCGCATCTGGCTGACGGCTTGGGCGTGCTCAAGGAGCAGCAGGGCGCCGCCGTGAAGCGCATGTTCCTGGGGCGCGTCGCCAAGGGCGAACTGACGCTGGGCGTCGTCGACATTCCCGACCAGGGCTTCATGGCCGGCCGTTTCGCGCAGGGCAAGCTCGTCCCGTCCGAAGATCGGAAGGTGACCCTCCAGGCCTTCGATGAGGCCGCCAAGGCCGCGTCCGCCGCCGCGGACCGCTTCGAGCAGGCCGGCAATGCCGCTTCGGCGAAGTTCTATCGCGCCAAGGCCAGGGCGCTGCGCGAGCAGATGGACTGAGCGCGCGGCGGTTCGAACGGCATTCCCTGCTGACAGGCAGTGCCGCGGTGCTCGCTACAGTCGATCACATGACCGACAGCCCCCGTGCCTGGATCCGCCTGCCCTCCGGGGCAGCGCTCGACCTGATCAACCCGTCCCCCGACGCTTGGACCGACGAGGACCTCGCGCTGCGCCTGGCGCGCACCTACCGCTGGGGCGGCGAGTCCGTCTGGCCGTGGCCCTTGTCGGTGGCGCAGCATTCGCTGCTGGTGCTCGCGCTCCGCCGTGGCTGGGCAGAGGAGGGCGGCGAGCCGTTGTCGCCCGCGCTCCAACGCGCCGAGCTCCTGCATGACGCGGAGGAAGGCTTCCTCGGATTCGACTGCATCTCGCCGCTCAAGCGCGTGCTGGGCGAACCGTTCCGGGTCGTCGGCGACCGGCTGATGAGCGCCATCGCCGTTCGTTACCGGCTGCCGGCGTGGACACCGGACACGCACACGACGCACAAGCGCGCGGACAGCATCGCCGCCGCTACAGAAGCCGTGCGCTGTACAGGCTGGTCGGAGCGCGAGGTGCGCGAGGTGCTCGGGATCACGCATCCGGTGCTGGAGGCGGATCCGCTCCAGGCCGCGTACGGCGGCACGCCGTGGGAGCCCTGGCCGGCAGACATCGCGGCGGGACGGTTCCTGGAAGAGCTGCGTCGGCTCAACGCCTGACCCCGCCTGTCGCTCGTCAGATCTGTCGCGCGATCGACCGCCAGGCGGCCTCGGCCAGCACCGCCGCGCGGTCCGCCGGGCTCGCCAGCCGGCGCCCCGCCAGCCACGAACGGCTGTACCACTCCGCCGCGCCCAGCACGAGCGCCGGGATCAGTTCCTCCGGCAGCGGCATCACCCGCCCGTACTTCACGTCGCGCGCGAAACACGCGTCGATCGGCGCGTATCGCGCCGAGATCCGCTTGCGCAGTTCGTCCCCGAAAGGCCCGCCCGCGACCACTTCGCGGGCGATGAAGTAGAAACGGGCCAGATCCGCATGTTCGGTGATCCAGACGACGTACGCGGTGATCAGCGCGTCGACCACCGCATGGCTGTCCTCTAGCCCTCCGGTCTGCTGCGCGATCGCGCGGCTCTGGTCGTCGACCGCCGCGAACAGCAGCGCCGCGACCACGCCTTCCTTGTTCTTGAAGTGGTGATAGATCGTGCCCACGCTCTGCCCGCTGGCCGCGCGCAGGTCGTCAATGGTCGTGGATTCGATGCCCCGGGCGTTGAAGGCCGACAAGGCCTGTGCCAGGATCAGCCGCTTGGTCTCGGCCCGGTCTTCCGGGTAGGCGGCCTTCAGGACCAGCTCGGTCTTCGCGACGGCCCTGGCGGTCTTCGTGGGCATGATTAGAATAATCTTCTAGAGTTTTCCGCGATCTCGCCGGACGATCCCGTCCGGCAATCCAGCCAACCTGGCGACCGCGCTGCGATGAGCCGCGATCATCCCTCAAAGAACATGGTGTTCACGCACGCATGAAGCCTTCCTTGCTGCCCGTCCTGAATGCCCTCGGTGTCCTGGACAACCCAAACCGGCAATTGCAGGCCGCTCCCGACGATCGTCAGGCGATGGCCTATGCCAGCAGCGCGCAGCACGTCGATGCGCGTTCGCTGGCCGATGCGCTGGCGTCGGGGCTGTACGCCGTCAACGTGACGTTGGGGCATGTCGCCGGCAGCGACGATGCGCGCGCCGCGACGGAACGCGACATCGCCGGTTGGGACGCCTTCATCGCCGCGCAGCCGCAATTGCTGAAGGTGCACACGGGCGAGGATCTGGTCACCGCGCGCTGGGACGGCCGCATCGGCGTCATCTACGGGTTCCAGAACACGGAGATGCTGGGCAACGACGCCGCCGCCGTGGACCACTTCGCGGAGCTGGGCGTGCGGGTGGTCCAGCTGACCTACAACGGCCGCAACGCGGTCGGCTGCGGCGCGACGGTGCCGGACGACGACGGCCTGAGCGCCTTCGGGGCCGAGGTGGTCGAGCGACTGCAGCAACGGCGGGTGCTGGTCGACCTCAGCCACAGCAGCGAGCGCACCTGCCTGGACACATTGCGGCTGGCCGGACGTCCCGTCGCGATCACGCACACCGGCTGCCGCGCGATCGCCGATCATCCGCGCAACAAGAGCGATTCGGAGCTGCGGCTGCTCGCCGAGCGGGGCGGCGTCGTGGGGCTGTACTTCATGCCCTACCTGCGCCTGAGCGGCCAGCCGCACGCCGAGGATCTGATCGCCCATCTGGAACACGCCATCGACGTCTGCGGCGAGGACCATGTCGGTCTGGGCACGGACGGCGGCAGCACGCATTACGACGACATGGCCGCCTACCGCAAGCACCTCGAGGACGAGGTCGCGCTGCGCCGCAGCCTGGGCATAGGCGCGCCGGGCGAGACGGCGGATGTGGGGCTGTTCCTGCCCGACCTGTGCGGGCCGGACCAGTACCAGCAGCTCGCGCGGCTGCTGTCGGCGCGGGGACACCGCGCGGCGCGCATCGAGAAGATCCTGCACGGCAACTTCCGCCGGCTGATGACGGAGACCTGGGAATGACAAGAACGACGAGATGCCGGCTGACCGCCATGCATGCCGCGACGCGGGCCGCGCTGGGTGCGGCCTTGTGCGCGGTGCTCTGGGCGCCGGCCGCCCGCGCGCACGACGATCACGAGCGCCAATGGGCGCCGACGGCCGCCGATGCTCATGCCGCCCAGGCCGCGTTGCCCACGCCGCGGGTGCTGCCGGGCGCGAAGGCGCAGCTGTCGCAGGTCCAGATCCACGGCGTGACCGTCGGCCGGCAGGCGCTCAGCCGCCAGGGTGACGAGGTGCTGGTCGACTACGCCTTCAGCGAACGGGGCCGCGGCGATCAGCTCCGCGCGCGCTGGACGCTCGATGCGCGCGGCCTGCCGCTGCGCTATGAGGCCGAAGGCAATGACTACTGGAAGGTCCCGCTCACCGAGCGCTTCGACCGCGCGGACGGCAAGGCGTCGTGGAAGAACCGCGTGGAGCAGGGCGGCGCGGCATGGCCGGAAGCGGGCGCCTTCTACCTGCCCGCCAACGCGCCGCCGGAGTTCACCGGCGTGCTGGCCCGCGCGCTGCTGAAGGCGCCGGGGCAACGACTGGCCCTGCTGCCTGCGGGCGAGGCGACACTGACGAAGGGGCCGACGATCGTGGCGGGCGGTCGGCGGCTGACGCTGCATCAGATCTCGGGCATCGACTTCACGCCGGTGGCGGTGTGGCTGGACGAGCGCCAGCAGACCGCCGCCGTGATCGACGACTGGTTCGAGGTGCTGGAGGCGCGCGACGTGCCGGCGCTGGCGCGGCTCTCCGCGGCGCAGCGCGACGCGGACAAGCGCTGGTCCGCGGACCTGGCGAAGCGGATGACGCATGTGCCGCAGGGCGACCTGCTGATCCGCCATGCGCGGCTGTTCGAGCCGCGCGACCTGACGGCGCGGGAAGACATGCGGGTGCTGATCCGCGGCGGCTTCATCGTGCGCGTCGAGCCCGACGATGCTTCCCCGGCGCCGGCGGGCACCGAGGTCATCGAGGCCGCCGGCCGATTCCTGATGCCGGGGCTGTGGGACGTGCACCAGCACTTCTCCGGCACGGACGGTGTCTTCGACCTGATCGCCGGCGTGACGAGCGCGCGCGACATGGCCAACGACAACGTCCCGCTGATCGAGCGCGTGAAGCGATTCGACGCGGGCACCGAACTCGGCCCGCGCGTGGTGAAGGCCGGCATCGTCGAGGGCGTGGGTCCGCTGGCGGGCCCGACCGATGTGCGCGTCGAGACGGTCGAGCAGGCGCGCAAGGCGGTCGACTGGTACGCCGACCGCGGCTACGAGCAGATCAAGATCTATTCTTCCTTCAAGCCGGAGCTGGTGCGGCCGATCGCCGACATGGCGCATGCGCGCGGGCTGCGCGTCAGCGGGCACGTGCCGGCGTTCATGCGCGCGGGGCAGTTCATCGACGCGGGCGCGGACGAGATCCAGCATCTGAACTTCATCGTCCTGAATTTCTTCCCCGAGGTCGCCGACACGCGCGGCAAGGACCGCTACACGGTGATGGCGGAGAAGCTGCTGCAGCTGGACCTCGACAGCGCGCCGGTGACGGGATTCATCGCGGAACTGAAGCGCCGGCACACGGTGCTCGATCCGACGGTGGCGATCCTGGAGGGCTTGTACTCGGGCGCGCCGGGCGAGCCGCCGGCGGCGCTGAAGGGCATGGTCGAGCGCTTCCCGCCGATCGTGCGAAGGCGGCTGCTGACGGGCGCGGTGGCCGTGCCGCCGGGCAAGGAGGAGGCCTACCGGCAGGCGCTGCCGCGGCTGCTGCAGCTGATCAAGCGGCTGCACGACGGCGGCGTGACGCTGATGCCCGGAACGGATGCCTTCGCGGGCTACACCCTGCACCGCGAGCTGGAGCTCTATGTGCGCGCCGGCATCCCCAACGCCGAGGTACTGCGCCTGGCGACGCTGACGCCGGCGCAGGTGCTGGGCGTGGCCGGCCAGCGCGGCGAGATCGCCGCAGGCAAGCAGGCCGACATGGTGCTGCTGGACGGCGATCCGCTGAGGGACATCGCCGCGCTGCGGCAGGTGGTGAAGACGATCAAGGCGGGACGGGTGTTCGATCCGACGCAGCTCGAAGCGGCGATGGGGATGACGAAATGAGTCGATCCCAAGCGACCTTGGCGGCCAATCGACTGACGGGTCTGCGTCGCTTCTGGTTCACGTTCCGCGATCCTCCCCAGTTCAGTCCGCTCGGTCTGGGCTGCGGCGTCACAGCGCAGAACTACGAAGACGCGACCAGCATTCTGACGTCGACGGTGTTTGCGGGCGGCGCGATGCCCCCCGTCGAATCTGTCGTTGCAGACGTCGATGTCCAGACGCTGGATCGCGATCATGTGCTGCCAAACATGGGTTCGGTGTCGACGAGAGGCGTGTGGTTTCCGCTGGGCTACGGATCGGGATCTTGAAAATGGAATACACCTGCAAGTTGGTCTACCGGAACTCATCGCACAAGGCGTGCTGCTGGTTCTGGAGCCGTGGGCCGAAGAGCACACGTTGGCGCCTGGTGGATGCGTGGAGGTGGCGGGAAGGGGTGGTGCAGAAAATTCGGCGTTTGAGCTCGAACAACTGGACGATCGCCTGATCATCTACGCGTGGCCGGGTTCGATCGCGGACATCATTCCGCTGGAACGCATCCCGCGGTGACGCGCGTTTCGCGACACACACGGAGAAGAGTGATCATGCATACGAACGAAGAGCTCGACGTCTATGTCGATGAATGCCACGCACAAGGCCTGACGATCGTGGAAACGATCAAGGCGGTGGTGGTCAAGTTCTCGATCGGTTTGCGGCAGGCCAAGGAAGTCGTCTCCTCACGACCCTGCTGGAACGACATCGTAAGTGCGTCGGAACCGCTTCAGCGTGAGGCGATCGCCATCGTGACGGGTGAGGTGGAGCGCTTCAACAGCGGCCTCGTCCTCCCCGCCAGCGTGCCGTTCCCCGAGGGCACTGCCTTTGGGCCGTTCGTGTTCCTGTCGGGTCAGCTGGGCAACAAGCCCGGCACGCTGGCGCTGGTCGAAGGAGGCATCCGTGCCGAGGCGTTGCAGACGCTGCGCAACATCGAGACCGCGCTCAAAGCGCAAGGCCTCGGCGTCGAGCACCTGATGCGCTGCACCGTGATGCTCGCCGACATGGCGGAGTGGGGCGTCTTCAACGAGGTCTACCGCGCGTTCTTCGGCGACCGGCCGCTGCCGGCGCGCAGCGCGTTCGGCTGCAACGGACTCGCGCTGGGCGCGCGGGTCGAGGTGGAGTGCACCGCCGTCCGCGCGGCGCCTTAACGCGGTGCCTTAACGCCGCGCCGCGCCGCGCTCATTGCGCCGGACGGAAGACCAGCGCCGTCGGGACGCGCGTGCTCTTGTTGTATCGATCGGACGTGACCAGCACAACGTAGCGCCGGTCCGTGAGCGTGTAGCCCTCCGGGCAGACGCGACCCGTCGACATGGGACCGGATTCGGTCGCGTTGCCGACCTTCCGCTCGCAATTGCCTTCGACATGACGCGTCATGACGCCGCAGTGGCATCGCTACCACTGGAATCGACGCCGAGCGAATGCCGCGCGGCTGCCTCGCGATGCGGCGCTGATCGGCGTCGAAGCGCTCAGAAGCCCTTCATGTCGTACCGCACCCCGACCCACGCCTGACGGCCCAGACCCTGGTACGAATAGACGGGCTGCACATCGCGATCGGCGGCGTTGAGGATCTTGGCCTCCAGGCGCCATTGCGGCAGGAAGCGCCAGGTCGCGCGCACGTCCACCACCGTGTACGCGCCGAGCTGCGCGCCCACATCCGGCCGCGCGCCGACTTCCGTCAGCGACGCGCCGAGGCCCCACACGCCGGTGTCATAGTCGGCCGAGATGCTTTCCTGATGCGCCGCCCGACGCGGCAGGCGCGAACCGGTCTGCTCGTCCCTGGCGTCGAGGAAGTCCACCGTCGCGCTCAGGCTCAGGTTGCCGAAGCGGTGCGCGCCGCTCAGCGTCGCGCCTTGCAGCTTGGCCTTCGCGACGTTGTAGGAGCATCCGAAATACCCCGGCGGGCATTGCGTGCCGTCCGGATCGGGGTTGTAGCCGATCAGGTTGTCGACCTTGTTGCGGTAGACAGTCGCCGCGGCGCTGCTCGCGCCGGAGCGCCAGTTCACGCCCAGCTCCACGCTGCGGCCGTCTTCGGGCTTCACCGCCGTGCCGTAGAACGGATAGTCGGTCTCGTTGAAGGTCGGCGCGCGGAAGGTCTTGCCTGCCACCGCGCGAACCTTCAGCGTCGAGGTCAGCGCGTAGCTCGCCCCGACGCTGCCCGTCGTGGACTTGCCGTAGGCGTTGTTGTCGTCGTGACGCAGGCTCGCTTCCAGCGAGGCCGGGCCGAACTGGGCCGAGTAACCCGCGATGTAGGCGTCGTTCTTGCGCTTCAGCGTGTTGGTCGTGACGCCGTCGGCCTGTTCGGTGAGGTGCTCGTAGGCCAGCACCACCTGCTGGTCGGGCGAAAGGCGCAACGCGTTCTGCCACGTCGCCTGATCGCGCTTCGTCGTGAAGCGCGCCGGATCCGGCGCGCCGCTGCGCGAATCGTCCAGGCCGTGGCTGAGCTGCACCGTGGTGGTCCAGATCGGCGAGAGCGTGCCGCGGTAATCGGCGCTGACGACGCGGGTCGTCAGGCGGTTGCGGAAGTCCGGCGTCGGATCGCTGAGGTAATCCGGCGGACCGCCGAAGTTGGCGCTGTCGTATTGCGCGTTGAGCTTGCTCTGCGTGGCGGTGACGCCGATGCGATGGCCTTCCGCCGGCGTGAAACCGAGGCGCGCCGATCCCGTCGTGCGGCGGAAGCCGTCGCGATCGGGGTTGTAGTAGCCGTTGATGTCGTTGGGACGGATGGCCGAGGTGCCGTCGCTGGTCTCGCGGCTCAGACTGGCCGCGTAGTCGAAGCCGGCCTGCGCGCCGCTGATGCCGACGTCGCCGAGACGCGAGGCGTATTCACCGATCGCCGCATTGGCCGTCAGGTTCAGCGGGCCCCGGCCCTTCTTCGTCGCGATCTGGATGACGCCGCCGACCGCGTCCGCGCCGTACAGTCCGGAGGCCGGTCCGCGTAGCACCTCGATGCGATCGATGTTGGACAGGCTCATCGATTCCAGGGATGCCTGGCCCAGCGTCGCGGAGCCGACGCGCACGCCGTCGATCATCACCACGGTGCCGGTCGTGTTGGCACCGCGCAGGATGTAACCGCCGCTCTGGCCGGGGCCGCCGTTGCGCGTGATCTGCAGGCCGGCGTAGCGGCGCAGCAGCTCCTCGACGCTGCCGGCACCGCTGTCTCGGATCGTGCCCGCATCGATGAGGACCACGTCGGCGACGCTCTTGCTCAGGGCCTGCGGCTCGCGGGTACCGATGACGATGACGGGATCCAGCGAGGACTGCGCGAACGCGATCGACGGGACGAGGGACAGGGCGGGCAGGGCGACCAGCGCGGTCGCGGACGCACGGGCGACGGCGCGCAGCGTGGCGCGGGGAGAGGAGGCTTGCATGTCGGAACTTCGGAAAGCAACGGCAGACGGCCGCTTCCCCGCGGCCGCATGCGGAATGGACGCGCCGTCCTTCAGGGATGCCCCGGAAGCACGGCGACGATCCGCCTGTTGGCCGGTATCCGGGCTGTCGGAAGAATGAACCCGTGTTGCCTTCCCGGACGACCGTCCAGTGGTGTTCAGACACGAGCCGCGCGCTTTCAACTCTCAGAAGAGGCGCGCCTTCCGCTTACCGTTGCGGGGGCAGCTCAGGTTGGGGCAGCGACCGCACGGGTGCGGCCCCTCCTGATTCCCGTTGAACTGCGCCGGCAGGGAGCCGGGCGCAAGCACCAACGGGCGGGATCATAACGGGAGGCCCCTCGACTTCGTGTCGCCTGGCGCGGGCACTCCACGATGCAGGGGGCATCCCTCCGGGAACCCCCAGCATCATTCCGGCCCCAGTGAGGCTCGATGTGCGCGGGCCTCGGGGCTTACATGAACAGGTGTTCGCCGGCGTTCTCGCCGCCCAGGACCACGTAGTTCACCTTGCGCAGATCGCCGAGGGCACGGCCGCCGGCGTAGGAGATGGAACTCTGCAGGTCCTCCTCCATCTCGCGCAGCGTGTCGGCCAGGTGGCCCTTCACGGGCTCGAGGATGCGCTTGCCTTCGACGTGCTTGTACTCGCCCTTGTTGAAGTCGGACGCGGAGCCGTAGTACTCCTTGTAGCGCTTGCCGTCGACCTCGACGGTGTGGCCCGGCGACTCCTCATGACCCGCGAAGAGCGAGCCGATCATCACCATCGAGGCGCCGAAGCGCACGCTCTTGGCGATGTCGCCGTGGTGGCGGATGCCGCCGTCGGCAATGATGGGCTTGGTCGCAACACGGGCGCACCACTTCAAGGCCGAGAGCTGCCAGCCGCCGGTGCCGAAACCGGTCTTGAGCCGCGTGATGCAGACCTTGCCCGGACCGATGCCGACCTTGGTCGCGTCCGCGCCCCAGTTCTCGAGATCGATGACGCCCTCGGGCGTGCCGACGTTGCCGGCAATGACGAAGGTGTCGGGCAGCTTGTGCTTGATGTGGGCGATCATGCGCTGCACGGCGTCGGCGTGGCCGTGGGCGATGTCGATGGTGATGTAGTCGGCGCCGACGCCTTCAGCGGCGAGGCGGTCGATGATGGCGTAGTCCGCTTCCTTGACGCCGGCGCTGATCGAGACCAGCAGGCCCTTGTCGCGCATGGTGCGGGCGAAGGCGACGGCGTCCAGGTCGAAGCGGTGCATCACGTAGAAGTAGCCGTTGGCGGCCAGCCATTCGGTGATGGACTCGTCGACGACCGTCTTCATGTTCGCGGGCACCGCCGGCAGCTTGAAGCGGCGGGGGCCGAACTCGACGGAGGTGTCGCACTCGCTGCGGCTGTTCACGCGGCACTTGCGCGGCAGCAGCAGGATGTTGTCGTAGTCAAAGATTTCCATGGTCCAAAGTCGCAAAGTCGGGCTGCGTTGATGCAGTGCACGCCCTGGGCTGCGAGCGCTTGACTTGAGACCCGGCCATAAAAAACCGGGTCCCAAAATTTGGGCCCGGTGACCCATTCTACGCATCCTGCGGGGCGCCGTCGCCGCGCTGCGGTGCAACATGCATCGTCCGGGGGCTTTTGGGCGCAGTTCGCTAAACTTCGCCCCCTTGGCCCTGCAACGGGCGACATCAGAAGACAAGCCACATGCATTCCGTCGTCATCAGCGGCACCGGTCTCTACCAGCCCCCGCACGTCATCACCAACGCCGAGCTGGTGGACTCGTTCAACCGCTACGTGGACCTGCAGAACGCCGAGCACGCCGAGGCCATCGCCGCCGGCACGCGCGAGGCGCTGGTGCATTCGAACGTGGAGTTCATCGAGAAGGCCTCGGGCATCAAGCAGCGCTACGTGATCGAGAAGGAGGGCGTGCTGGACCCCACGCGCATGTATCCGCGCTTCGAGGAACGGGCGGATGACCAGCTGTCGCTGATGGCGGAGATCGCGGTGGACGCGGCGCGCAAGGCGCTGGCGGCCGCGGGCAGGAAACCCGAGGACGTGGACGCGGTGTTCTGCTCGGCGGCGAACATGCAGCGCGCGTATCCGGCGATGGCGGTGGAGATCCAGCAGGGACTGGGCGCGGGGGGCTACGGCTTCGACATGAACGTGGCGTGCTCGTCGGCGACCTTCGCGCTGGAGCAGGCCTACAACGCGGTGCGCTCGGGCGCGTCGAAGTGCGTGCTGATCGTGAATCCGGAGATCACGTCGGCGCATCTGGAATGGAAGGACCGCGACTGCCACTTCATCTTCGGCGACGTGTGCACGGCGATCGTCGTCGAGCGCGCCGATCTGGCGACGGCGCCGGAGCAGTGGGAGATCCTGGGCACCAAGCTGGCGACGCAGTTCTCCAACAACATCCGCAACAACTTCGGCTTCATGAACAAGGCCGAGGACAGCGATCCCGAGGGTCGGGACAAGACCTTCCGCCAGGAGGGCCGCAAGGTCTTCAAGGAAGTGGTGCCCATCGCCGCGGCGCATATCGAAAACCACCTGGCCGCGCTGCACATCCAGCCGAACGACGTGAGCCGCTACTGGCTGCACCAGGCCAACCTGGGCATGAACCAGCTGGTGATCAAGAAGCTGGTCGGCGGCGAGGCGGGCGCGGAGATCGCGCCGCTGATCCTGGACACGTATGCGAACACGGCCTCGGCCGGCTCGGTGATCGCGTTCCACGAGCACCGCGCCAACCTCAAGCAGGGCGACCTGGGGGTGATCTGCTCCTTCGGCGCGGGGTACTCGGTGGGCAGCGTGATCGTCAGGAAGCGCTGAGCGCCACGCCGGCCCGTGGGCCGGCCCGGGCGACTCCCGAGGAACGGGAGCGCTCATGCGGGCATGGCGGTGCAGGCGGGTTCGGACACCTACATGGCGCATGTCGGCAGTAAGGACTGGCCTTCGACGCATGCGACCGTGGAGGAGGCCATCATCGCATTTCGCCATGGCCCGCTGGTAGGCAGGCCTCTGGCCAATGCGCTGTCAGGCGGCGCGCCCGGGCCCGGCGATCCGGTCTGCCGTCCGCCGACGACGCGCGGCGAGGCCGACCGCGCCGATGCCCGCGAGCATCAAAGCGTAGGTCGACGGTTCCGGCACGGCCGGCGCGACGGCGAATGCCACGCGCATGTTGAGGGTAAGCAGGGTCGGCACCTTGAATTCATGCAGGGCGCTGAGCGAGGTGTCCGTGGTGTAGACCGTCTCGTCCCAGGTGGTCATCACGATGCGCCCTTGCGCGTCCACTTCGATGTCTTCAATCTGGGCCTGCGTCTGCAGCGATGAGATCAGCGTACCGGTCGCTGAGTACTTGTTGATGCGCCCGTCGCCCGTGGCGCCATAGATGACGCCTTGCGCGTCCACCGCCACCGTGTGCGGTGCGGCATAGATCGCGAACTGGTCGCCGACCGCCACGGTCCGCAGCAGCGACATGGTCGCAGGGTCGTACACCTGCAGCGTCTGGGACCCCGCATAAAGCAGACCGTCTCCACCGATGGTGAGTTGACTGAAGGAGAGGCCCGAGGCGAACCGCTCGGTGGTGCCGGTGTCGATGTTGTAGCGGACGATGCCACGGCCTGGAGAGCTCCAGTTTTCCATATCGCCGAGGAAGAGATAGTTGCCCTTCGTGGCGATGGTGCCGGGCGCGGGATACGTGCTGATGTCGGGCATCGGCAAGTTGCGTTGGATGCCGGTCTTGGGGTTCAGCGAGGTCAAGGCCGGATCCAGATCGCCCGAGAAGGCGTAGATCGTGCCATTGGCGGCCTGAACCAAGTCGCCGAGCCTGAACCGCAGTTCCGGTTCCCAGAGTGCGATGTCGAAGCGTTGCACGACCTGACCGTCCCAGGTGTACTCGGTGATCGTCTGGTCGTAGGAGTTCGAAATCAACAGATTGCCCGGCGTGGTTGCGGCGGCTGAGGACGCGTCGGTCAGAATGGCCAGCAGTAGCGCGGTGCACACACGAATCGTCGGGGAAATCATCTGGAACCTCATGGTGGATGGAATCGCGGCCGAACGCTATCACCGTCGTCGGCTGACGATCCCGCTCATTCCGGGGGGGCTTTGCCAAGCGTTCAGGCGAGCAACGGCGTCAGATCCGGATCGCCTTTGACCATGGCATTCCGGTAGGCGGAACGCTCCCCGATACGCTGCAAATAGCGTCGGATGTTCGGATACGGCGCCAGGTCGATCGGCAGGAACAGCCGCATCGTCGTGAGCGAGAAGACGCTCATGATGTCCGCCGCCGTGAACTCGTCGCCCGCGAAGTAGGGCGCCTGACCGAGTCGCTCCTCGACGAGCACCAGCACCTTGTCGAGCCGCTCCTGTGTCGCCGCCAAGACGGGATGGTCAGTGGGCAACGCGCGTCCCAGCGTCATCCGCCGCAGCATCACCGGCTGCAGATTGCCGTTGGCGAAGTGGAACCAGTACAGGAACGGCGCGAAGTCCGGGTGGTCGGGACCGGGCTTCAGACGGCCGCCGCCGTGTTTCGCGATGAGGTATTCGACGATCGCGGCCGACTCGGCCAACAGCAGATCGCCGTCCTCGATCAGCGGCGCTGCACCCAGCGGATGCCTGGCCTTCAGTTCGGGCGGCGACAGCCGGGTCACGGCATCGCGGGTATGGCGCTCAAGCTCGTAGGGAATGCCGAGCTCTTCGCAAAGCCACAGGATGCGTTCCGACTGGGAATGGCCGAGGTGATGGATGGTGATCATGTGGGGTCGATGAAGGAGAGTCAGTCCGCCCGCTCGTGGCCACGGACGACGGTGGGGGCGAAGCCGAAGCGTTCGCGGAACCGGATGGCGAAGCGGGACGGGGAGTCGTAACCAACGGCGTTCGCGATCCGGGAGACGGGTTGGGTGGTCGCCTGCAGCAAGGTCAGCGCGGAAGCCATGCGGGCGTCGACGATCAGCGCGCTCATCGACT
This sequence comes from Mitsuaria sp. CC2, assembly GCF_048957715.1. Classification (NCBI taxonomy): domain Bacteria; kingdom Pseudomonadati; phylum Pseudomonadota; class Betaproteobacteria; order Burkholderiales; family Sphaerotilaceae; genus Roseateles; species Mitsuaria sp. CC2. The sequence continues at coordinate 15,680 of NZ_JARVXN010000006.1, forward strand.
CGCCCTCGGCGGCGAGCCGGCGTCGCAGCGTCGCTTCGGACATCGCCAGCGCCTGCGCCACGCGCGCGGCGGGCCAGTCGTGATCGAGCCGTCCCGCGATGAGCGCGCGGATCTGGACGGAGACGGTCATCTCGGTCGGTGCGGACCGAAGCACCAGGCCATCCTCCAGCAACCAGTGCATCACCTCCAGCACACGCTGGCGTGCGACCGCGTTGGGCAGTGCGGGATCGGGGGCCAGGGCTTGCCGGCCACGCTGGAAGGCATCGGCCAGACCTGTCCGTACCCGCGCCAGCAACCGCACCGGCGCCAACGGTGCATCGACGGACGCGATTCGTGCCGCCGTCTCACGATAGAAGGCGTCGTCCAGCAACGCGTTGTCGAACACCAGCCAACGCGCTTCGTAGTGCTCGCCCTCGGCGACGTCGTTGGTGAAATCGACGGTCTGCTGTCCGCTCAACAGCAACGCCTGCCCGGGTCGGGCCCGGACGCCTGAACCGCGGGCCGGCTTGACGGTCTTGAGGCCGCGGTCGACGAGGATCAGCGCGGATTGGTCGACGCGCATGCGCAGGATCCGCAGTCCACGCCCTTGCAGTACATGGGCCGAGACGCCGATGCCGGGTCGGCCGTGGATCTCCCGGGCCAGCGCGGACCCGTCGGGGGCCTGGATGGTGCTCGGCTTCAATTCGAATCCTCGTGAAGGGATGAATTGATCCTAGCGGTGCACCGCGTGAACAGCGGTGCGGGAACGGTCAGGTTTGGTGCCGATCCGATCAGAGCTCCGAATGGAGCTGCTCCCCATCCCACGTGGCGCCGGCGAGGGAGGCGACGATGAGTTCCACGAAGCGATCGAAGTCCTCGGCGATGAGGCGCTTCTCGTCTTCATCGCGACCGAACTTGATGACTTGGCCGACGCGACCCTTCTCGTCCGGATCGAAGTCCAGTCCGTAGTGGTTGCCGCCCCAGTCCTTCGTCAGGGGGATCCACGACCGATGGGTGTAGAGCGGTTTGATGTATCCCGGCGGCTCGGAGGTCATGAACTGGGCGCTGTCGGCGTTCATGTCGGACTCGTCGATTTCTCGCCAGTTGGACCACTCGTTGCGGATGCCGTCGACCGACAGCAGATGTTCGCCGCCGACCAACCCGTGGTTGCCATCCTGACCGTCATGAACGGCGAGGAAGGCTTTCAGGCTGTCAGGGAGCGTCACGCCGAGGTGCCGCTCCAGCTCGGCGATCCATCCCGGCTGAGCACCTGGTTGCAGGGCCATCTCGGTCAGGCAGCCGAGGGTGGACAGCGCTTCCTCGATGCGTTGCCACTGCGTCGTCATTGAATGCTTGATGGCTCGGAATCCGTTTGTCTCAGTAGGTCCTGCGTGATCCACAGTCGCAGGAACGTTTCAGTCATGGGGTCGATGTGCCAGGCTCACCGCCCGCTCGCCTCGATCCGAATCTCATCCCGGCGGCAGGTCCCGCCGCCGCTGCCGCTGGGCTGATCGCCGAGCAGTTGCTTCAGCGTTCCGCCGGCCTTGTAATCGCGCGGCAGCTTCACCTGGATCTCGGTGAGGTACTGCCCCGAGCACATCAGCTTCACGCTGTCGCGATAGGCGTCGGTGCCGGTCTCGGCCTTCAGCTTCTCGTAGAAGGTGTTGCGCGAGATCGCGCCGCCGATGTTCTGCCGGATGTACTTGGCGGCGCTGGAATCGTTGAAATGCTTGACCAGGTCGACCGCGCGGCGGAAGTACGCGTCCGGATTCAGCGTCGTCTGGCAGGTGCCGTGCTTGCGCCACTCGTGCTCGCCGAAGCCCTTCTCGTAGAGGAAGTTCGGCATCCACGGGCCGATGTACGAGATCGTCTCCTTCGACAGCGTCATCGGCGCGTTGCCGCAGTCGCCGTAGCTGATCCCGCATTGCTGCCGGTTGGGCCACAGGCCGTGCAGCGTCAGGTTGGTCACCTTGAGCTTGCCGTCCTCCATCGCCTCGCATTCCGGCTTGCCGCGCCGGCCGCCCGCCGTCCATTCGCAGAAGCCGGGCTGCCACGACATCGCCAGCACGAAGCTGTCGTACTGGTCCGGCGTCTTGCACATGGCTTGACCGCTGTTCGCCGCTGAATTCCCAGCGGCGTTGTCGGTCGACGGCCTACGGGCGCCGATCGGTGTCGCGGGGGGCGAGGCGCCGCCGCCTGCCGCCGCGCCGCAGTCGTTCTGCACCCAGCGCTCCGGCGGTCGCGCGCCCGGCACCTGCACCCGCGTCCAGCCCGCGTTGTGCGATTCCAGGATCGTGTAGCCCGTCCCCGGCGACAGCTTGGCGCCGTCCGGGTTCGTGCTCTTCCTGAACGACTGGAAGGCCTCGCAGGCGCGCGACGCGGTGAAGGTGCCGCTCGCAGGATCGGCCCTGGCCGAGGGCAAGGCGCTGATCACCAGCGACAGGGCGGCGATTCGGAGAGCGAGGCGCATGGTGTCGATCAATGGTGCTGTCAGGACAGCCGGCTTTGTACGTCATCTGGGCGTTGCGGGGAATGAGCCCGTGGCTCACATCCGGCAACCCGCTGGCTCAGAAACCGATCGATACCCCGACGCCCAGCACCCAGTCCGCCGTCTGCTTCGTCAGCCCGCGGTTGATGGACGCGTCGAGCTGCAGCCGGCGGTCGACCAGCCAGGTCACTCCCGTGCCCGCCGAGATGCTCCGCCCGCCGTTGCGGTTGGACGCGAGCTGGTCGCCCGCGACCTCGACGTAGCCTTTCCAGGCCTGCGCGATCGGCCAGCCCAGCGAGGCGCCAAGGATGCCCCCGACGAAGTGCTTGCCGCTGCCGTCATCGCGGCTGTCCCGATACAGACCGCCGATCAGGCCGGCCGACCAGTCGCGCGGCAAGTCCCACTCCGCCGTCAGCCGCAGCGACGGACGCAAGCCCTGACCCCGGAACGCCGAGGAGCCGCTGTCCATGTCGACGTTCAGCAGCCAGGCGAGTCCCGGCGTGTTGCGCTCCGCGTCGCCGTCCTGCACGTGCCATTTCACGCCGAGCGCCGTGTCGGCCCAGCCGCTGGCCTTCACCGTGCCGCCGCCGTCCGAAGCCCGCAGGCGCTGGTAGCCATCGGTCTCGAGGCGGAACTCCCAGTCCTCGGCAAAGCCGAACCGCAGCAGCGTCGGCGTCGACCACAGGCGGCTGCGCACGCCGTCGCTCTTGTCGCGCTGGTAGCCGAGGCCGGTCTCCAGCAGCGCGCGGCCCTTGCCCACGGTGCTGCTCGATTCGACGATGCCGGGTTGATCCGGCTCGATGGCCTCTGCGGCTTCATCCGCCGCGCGCGCGGCGCCCACCGCCGCCGTCAGCAGCGCAGCAACGATCACCCGCGTCTTCGTCATTGCCAGAGCTCCCTGTCGCACGCCGCTCACTGTCCGCCACTGCGATCGCCGCCCATCCACCAGGACGGCGGCACGCCCGAGGCACGCCCTGCGGGCCCCGAGGCCGCGTCCGACGCCGCGTCCGGAGGCGGCAGCGGCGGCGGCATCGGCCCGATCGTCCTCAGACCCGCGTCGCCCGCATACTCGCTGAACACCCAGTCGGGACCGAACGGACCTTCCTCCTGCACCAGCCCGCCGTCCTTGGGCGGCTGGATCTCGGCGGGCTTGATGTCCTTCAGCGCGACCTGCATGTAGTCGATCCACGCCGGCAGCGCGATGCCGCCGCCGGACTCGCCCGCGCCCAGGCTGCGCGGCTGGTCGTAGCCGATCCACACGACCGTCGCCACGCGCTGCTGGAAGCCCGCGAACCACGCGTCCACCGCGTCGTTCGTCGTGCCGGTCTTGCCGTAGAGGTCGTAGCGCTTGAGCGACGCGCTTGCCTTGTAGGCCGTGCCGCGGATCGCCACCTCGCGCAGCAGCGAGCCGGTGATGAACGCATTGCGCTCGCTGATCGCGCGGCGGTCGTCGGTGAGCTTCTCCGGCTCCGCCTGGAACAGCACCTGGTTCTGCGCGTCCACGATCTTCGTCACCAGCAGCGGCTTGAGCAGGTAGCCGCCGTTGGCGAAGACCGAATACGCGCTCGCCATCTGCAGCGGCGTCACCGAGCCCGAGCCCAGCGCCAGCGTCAGGTTCTCCGGCTGCTTGTCGACGTCGAGACCGAACTTGCCGGCCCAGGTCCGGCCGCGCGCCGGCGTGAGCTGCTCCAGCACCCGGATCGTGACCATGTTCTTGGACTTGGCCAACGCCTGGCGCAGCGTCATCGGACCGTCGAAGTTGCCGTCGGAGTTGCGCGGGTTCCAATCGCCGACCGAGATGGGTGCGTCGTCGACCAGCGTCGCGGGGCTCGCGCCGAGTTCCATCGCGCCCGAGTAGATGAAAGGCTTGAAGCTCGATCCCGGCTGCCGCCACGCCTGCGTCGCATGGTTGAACTGGTTGCGGTTGAAGTCGAAACCGCCGACCAGCGCCAGGATCTTGCCGCTGTCGGGCTCGACCGACACCAGCGCGCCTTCGGCCTCCGGCGACTGCGTCACCACCCAGGCGCCCTTGGGAAACGCCTTGGTCGGCGCGCCGCGCAGCACGCGGATGATGGAGCCGCGCTGGATGCGCAGGTCCGCCTTGGCCTTGGGCGACAGCGCCGATTGCACCGAGCGCAGGCCTTCGCCCTGGATCTCGATGTCGTCCCCGTCGGACAGGCTCGCCTGGAGCTTGTTGTTCGCGACCTGGGTGACGACCGCCGTGCGCAGGTCGTCGTTGTCCGGATGCTCGTTGAACACCTGCGAGATCGCCGTGTCCTGTTCCTGCGCGTCCATGCCGTCGGGCAGGTCGACGTCGCCCTCGGGACCGCGCCAGGCCTTGCGGCGCTCGTAGTCCATCAGCGTGCGGCGCAGCGCCTTGTACGCGGCGATCTGGTCGTCCATGCGCAGCGTGGTCGTCACCCGCAAGCCGCGGTTGTAGGCGTCCTCGCCGTACTGGGCGTGCACCACCTGACGCACCATCTCGGTCGCGTACTGGCCGTAGGGCAGCCGCTGGTCCTGCACGGTGCGCAGCTTCAGCGGCTCTTCCTTGGCCTGCTTGGCCTGCTCCGGCGTGATCATGCCGACGTCCACCATGCGCAGCAGCACCGTCGCCTGGCGGCGTTGCGCCAGCTTCAGGTTGGTGATCGGATTGGCGCGGTACGGGCTCTGCGGCAGTCCGGCGAGCATCGCCGTCTCCGCCGTCGACAGCTCCTTCAGCGACTTGCCGAAGTAGGCCTGCGCCGCCGCCTCGAAACCGTAGGCCCGCTGACCCAGATAGATCTGGTTCATGTAGACCTCGAGGATCTTGTCCTTGGACAGCTGGCTCTCGATCTTGAAGGCCAGCAGGATCTCGACGACCTTGCGGGTGTAGAGCTTCTTCTTCGTGAGGTAGAGGTCGCGCGCCAGCTGCTGCGTGATGGTCGACGCGCCCTGGCTGCGCGAGGACGAGAACAGGTTGACCCAGAACGCCCGCAGCATGCCCGGCACGTAGACGCCCTGGTGGTCGTAGAAGTTGGCGTCCTCCACGGCCAGCAGCGCCTGCTGCATCTGCTTGGGGATCTGTTCCAGCGGCAGGTAGCTGCGGCGCTCGGTGCCGTACTCGGCGAGCAGCTGTCCGTCCTCCGAGTAGACCCGCAACGGCTGCTTGGGGTTGTAGTCGGTCAGCCGGTCCAGGTCGGGCAGGCCCGGCCAGATCACGGCGGCCGCGCCGGCCACCAGCAGCGTCAGCGCGAGCAGGCCGGCGCCCGACCAGACGGCGATGCGCTTCCAGGTGGGCAGCTGGCGCAGCGAATCGCGCAGCGGCGCCGTGCGGCGCCAGAGCGCCAGGAAGAAACCGGCCAGGGCGCGGGCGAGGTGGCGGGCGAATTGGGCAATCTGCTGCATGCGGGGCGCACGAGTTCAGGTCGGCGGATTATCGTCAGACATCCGGTGCTGTCCCGGGCCCGGTGCGCACGGCAACAATCCGTACACAGAAGACACACGGCCGACCCACGGTGGAGGACAGGGCGGGATCCGGCCGGCAGGGCATCAACCGTGCCCGAGGTTCAAGGTCAGGAAGACCAGCGCATTGAGCGCGAAGTGCAGCAGGATGGCCACCTCGATGCGCCCGCTCAGCGTGTAGGCCAGACCGTAGCCCAGACCGGCCAGCATGGCCAGCGCCACGTAGGCGGTGCCGCCGGCCGCGTGGGCCAGTCCGAAGAGCACCGCCGCCAGCAGCACCGGCAGCCAGCCGTTCATGGTGCGCAGGTCGGTACCCAGGCGGCGCGCCAGCAGGCCCTGGATGACGCCGCGGAAGGCCGCTTCCTCGGCCACGCAGGTCAGGAACAGGTTGGCCGCCAGGAACAGCCCCGCGTTGTCCGGCCAGCGCAGCGTCGGCCGGCCGAGGCCGCCGATGACGGCCACCAGCCAGGGCAGGGCCAGCGTCGCGGCCAGCACCGCCCAAAGCGCCCAGGCCGGTCGGCCCGGCGGCAGGCCCGGCAGGTCTTCGGAGGGCGCCGACAACACCCCTTCGGACCGTCGCCGCTGCTGTGAGGCCAGCACCGCCAGCATCAGCATGCCGGCGACGCCCTTGTCGAAATTCAGGTACTTGAGCGTCGGCGGCTTCGCGTCGGAGGTCGTGGCCAGGTAGGTCGGATTCAGGAAGCCCGGCAGCAGGTGCAGTGCCAGCGCGAAGCCGATCACCAGCATCAGCAACATCAGCACCGCCTCGCGGCGCGGACGGTGCCGGGCCTCGATCGCCATCCAGGCGAGGGCGGCCAGCGCGGCCACGGGCACCATCGCGGCGATCGTGAGCTGCCCGTGCACCAGGCCGGCGGTGACCGCCATGATCAGCAGCGACAGCCAGGGCCAGGGCGCGCGCACCGGCAGCAGGGCGGCGGCAATCGACAGGCACAGGAGCAGGTGGCTGAGCGGCATCGGAATCCGGGGACGGCGTCGGGTGGTCGGAAGGCAATCGCGCCGCAGTATCCACGAAGCGGCGATGACGGCTTTCCGGATGGGCTCCGGAGCGGGGTGGGGCACTCACGCGCGTCTTCATTGGCAGGAGAAGCCATGTATGCCTGTGCCGCGCCGTTCCCGACCACGGCGGCGATGGAAGAAACCGTCCTGGAGAGCGTGTCTTCGGGCCTTGCAGGCGCGGTGCTGCATGTCGGCGACCGGCACCGTGCGCGGGACGAGCGCGCGTACGGACACCAACGGCGCTATGACGGCATGGCCGTGCGGGCCGTGCCGGAACCGATGCGGACGGACTCGATGGCCGATCTGGCCTCCCTCACCAAGGTGTTCGCGGTGCTGCCGCTGATGCATCAACTGGTCGACGACCGGACGCTGCGTATCGACGACCCCGTCGCCCGCTACCTGCCTGCGCTGGATGTCAGCGACAAGCGCGACATCCGGCTGCGCGACCTGATGGGCCATGCCGCCTTCCCCGACGGCGTGGCCTTTCACGACCCGGTGCGCGCCGGTGCGCTGTTTTCGCAGGATCGGGAGACGACCGTGCGGATGCTGGGCCAGGTGCCGATGGACGCGCCGCCGGGCACCCGCATCACCTACAGCGACCTGAACTTCATGGCCCTGGGCGCCGTCATCGAGGCGGTGACCGGACAGCCGCTCGACCGCGCGGCAACGGCGAAAATCTATGCCCCGATGGGCTTGTCGCGCACCGGCTACCGGCCGCTGCACAACGGTTTCAGGGCGAGCGACTGCATGGCCACGGAGCGCTGCGGCAACACGCGCGACGGTCACGTGTGGTTTCCCAACATCCGGAACCACACGCTGCAGGGGGAGGTGCACGACGAGAAGGCCTTCCACGCGATGGGCGAGGTGTCGGGGCACGCGGGACTGTTTTCCACGACCTCGGACCTCGGACGGCTGTGCCGGCTGATGCTCAACGGCGGACGTCACGGCGATTTCAAGCTGTGCTCGCCGGAGACCGTGGCGCTCTTCCGCGAGACCTTCAACCCGGACCGCAGCTTCGCGCTGGGCTGGCGGCTGCCGACCGAAGCGACCTCACACCTGTTCGGCAAGCTGCTGCCGCAACACCGCGAGCCCGGCGAGGTCGTGGCGCACACCGGCTGGACCGGTCAGTGCGCCGTCCTGGACTTCGCCAGCGGTCGCTATCTCCTCCTGCTGACCAACAAGAAGCACGGACCGGCAGACCCGGCGGGTCATCTGAACACCTTCCTCGGCGACAAGACCCCTGCGGGACGGTACGGTCCCGTGGTTGAGCAGTTCGTCGAGGGCGTGCTGCTCGAGACCGGCGAATCATCGGCACCGCCGCCCGGGGCTCGCGGCGAGCGCTGACCGGGCCCCGGGCGCGGGTCGGATCCGGCCGGTCGCCGCCCCGCGCACCCGGTCCGCTGAGGTATCGTCCCGCCCCATGCATGAGATGACCTTCTATTGGCACGACTACGAGACCTTCGGACGCGTGCCGCGCCGCGACCGGCCGGCGCAGTTCGCCGGCATCCGCACCGACGCCGAGCTGAACGAGGTCGGCGAGCCGTTGATGGTCTATTGCCAGCCGCCGACGGACTCGCTGCCCGATCCGGAGTCCTGCCTGCTCACCGGCATCCTGCCGCAGACCTGCGCGGAGCAGGGGCTGGCCGAGCACCGCTTTGCCGCGGAGATCCACGCCGAGCTGTCGCGTCCCGGCACCGTCGGGCTGGGCTACAACACGATCCGCTTCGACGACGAGGTGACGCGATTCCTGTTCTGGCGCAACCTGATCGATCCCTACGCGCGCGAATGGCAGAACGACTGCGGCCGCTGGGACCTGCTGGACGTCGTGCGTTGCGCCTACGCGCTACGCCCGGAAGGCATCGAGTGGCCGAAGCACGAGGACGGCCGGCCGTCCTTCAAGCTGGAGCACCTGACCGCCGCCAACGGCCTGGCGCACGAGGCGGCGCACGATGCGTTGTCCGACGTGCGCGCGACGATCGCGCTGGCCCGGCTCATCAAGGAGAAGCAGCCGCGGCTGTGGGACTTCTGCCTGAAGCTGCGCCGCAAGGACGCCGTCTGGGCCGAGATCGGCACGAACCGGCCCTTCCTGCACGTGTCGGGCATGTACGGCACGGACCGCGGCTGCATCGCCCTGGTGTGGCCGCTGGCGCCGCATCCGACCAACAAGAACGAGCTGATCGTCTGGGACCTGGGCAGCGACCCGGCCGAGCTGTTCGCGCTGGACGCCGAGGCGATCCGGCTGCGGATGTACACGAAGCAGGAGCTGCTCCCCGACGGCGTGACCCGGCTGCCGATCAAGACCATCCACGTCAACAAGTCGCCGATCGTGATCGCGTCGATGAAGATCCTCTCGCCGGAGATGGCGGCGCGCTGGGGCCTGGACCTCGCGCAGGGGCAGGCGCATGCGCAGACGCTGGCCGCGCGTGGCGGAGAGTTGTCGCGGCTCTGGTCGCAGGTGTTCCTGCGTCCGGCGGGCGAGGGCGGCGTGGATGTCGACGAGGACCTGTACGGCGGTTTCGTGTCGAACGACGACCGCCGCTCGCTGGAGCGCCTGCGTGAGCTGTCGCCCGAGGCGCTGGCCGACCGCGTCGCGCAGGGCAAGGTGGACTTCCAGGATGCCCGGCTGGAGGAAATCCTGTTCCGCTACCGCGCGCGCAACTTCCCGGACAGCCTGACCGGTGAAGAGCAGGCGCGTTGGGAACAGCACCGCGCCGCCCGCCTGTACGGCGGCGAGGGCGGGGCGCAGACGCTGGAAGCGTTCTTCGAGCGCATCGATACCCTGGCCCAGACGGCTGAGGAGTCGGAAGACGAGCGCGCTGGAGAAATTCTCTCTGCGCTCTATGACTGGGCCGAACAGATCGCGCCGCCGCCCCCCTGAAAGCGGGGCCGTTGTCTGACGAGGCCCGGGAACCGGGTCCTTTCCGGGCTTTGCAGCGCGGGCCAAAACGGGTACACCTTCGGCATACGCCAGGAGACGACATGCAATCCCAACACGACGCCGCCGATCCGACCGCCGCCCGCATGCGGGCGATGCTGGTGCGGGCGCCGCTGGCCGTGGCCTTCGTGGCCACCGGCAAGTTCGAGGTGGTCAGCGAGCACTTCAACCACCTGTTCGGCCACGGCGACGAGACCGACCTGACCGGCACCGACCAGCGCGCCTCGGTCGTGTCGGAGGCCGCCCATCAGGCGCTGCAGGTCCGTCTGGGGACCGCCTTCGGCGCGGGACGGCCGCTGGACGAGGAAGTGGAATTCGTCCGCCGCGACGGTTCGCGCTTCTGGGGCCGGCTGCAGGCGACGCCGGTGCACTGGGAACAGCCGGCCGGCGAGGCGATGTGGATCCTCGAGGACGTCACCGCCGCCCGCCAGCAGCGCTTGCAGCCGACCTGGTCGGCCAAGCACGACGACATCACCGAACTCGCCAACCGGCGCGAGATCGAACGCCGCCTGGCCGAACACGTCGGCAGCCGCCGGCACGAGCCGGTGTCGGTGCTGTTCGTCGACATCGACAAGTTCAGCGAGATCCAGCAGGGCATGGGGGCGGAGGTCGCCGACCACTTCCTGTACGGACTCGGGCAGATGCTGATCACCAAGGTGCGGGCCTCCGACACCGTCGCGCGGCTGGAGGACGACCACTTCGTCGTGCTGCTGCCGGACTGCGACCAGCATTACGCCCAGATCGTCGCGGAGAAGATCCGCTCGTCCATCGCCGGCTACCGGCTGCGCTGGGGCCTGCACCGCGCCCGCGTGAAGGCGAGCCTGGGGGTGGTGCAGCTGCAGACCTCGCTGGATACCGTGGATGCGGTGCTCGGTGCCGGGCAATTGGCCTGCACCGAAGCCAAGGCCGCCGGCGGAGACTCGGTCCGGGTGTTCATCTCGAGCGGGAGCTACGAGGAACTGGCAGGGGCGTGAGGCCCCCCTACTTCGCAATGCCAGGCGCGGCCCATCACAGGGCATGAGGGCTCCCTCCAGGACCCTCAAGCCCTATTCCGGGCCCATCAGCAGCGATGCCCTCGTGAGAGGGGGCGTGGTGATCGGGAGATCGGTCCGGCTCAGTACTCGAATGAGGCGTTCACGCTGACCGTGCGCGGCGAGCCGAGCACCAGGTAGCCGCTGTTCGGGAAACCGCCCGAGGACGCCCAGTAGTTTCGGTCCGCGACGTTGTCGACGCGCGCACGCAAGGTGACCAGGTGGCCGCGGACGTCCATCGCGTACCTCGCGCCGATGTCCACGCGACCCCAACCCGACACGCTCAACATATTCGTCGCATTGGCGTAGACGCTGCCCGTGGCGATCACGCGCGCATCCAGCGACAGCCCCTGCACACCCGGCACGTTCCATTCGGTGCCCAGGTTCAGCATCGTGCGCGGGACGCCGATGACGCGCTTGCCCTCGGTGTTGGCGACACCGGTGCTCTTCTGCTCGGCATCCAGCCAGGTCAGGCCGCCCAGCAGCTTCAGGCCGGCCATCGGCTCGCCGAAGGCGGTCAGCTCGATGCCCTGGTGACGGTCCTCGCCCTGCGCTTCGAAGCCCAGCGTGCTCGTCACGACGCCGCGCGGCTTGGCCGTGGAAAAAAACGCCAGCCCGCCGCCCACGCGACCGCCGTCGACCTTCAGGCCGACTTCCTTCTGCTTGGACAGGTAGGGATCCAGCACCTTGCCGATCGCGTTGGTCGCGGTCGACGGCGCCGAGTCGCCTTGCGTCAGCCCCTCGATGTAGTTGCCGTAGACCGAGAGCCACTTGCTGAACTTGAACACGACGCCGCCCATCGGGCTGGTCTTGCTGCGGTCGTACGGCGCACCCGGCGCGCCGGTGTTGTAGGCGTAGGTCCGCAGGTCCAGCGACTGGTGGCGCGCACCCAGCGTGATGCGCAGCGCGTCGTCCAGCATCACCAGCGTGTCCGCCATGGCCACGCTGCGCAGGCGGGTCATGCCGGTGGTGGCGGGATCTTCCAGCCGGTTGCTGACGGAGATCAGCGCGGGCAGCGGCGCGGACCCTTCGACGTAGAGGCTGGTCGGGATCAGGCGCGGCGTGGCGGCCGTGGTGGAGACGCCGAAGGCGGCGCGCTTGTCGAGCCGGAAGGCGTTCGCCGACACCACCAGCTCATGCTTCACCGGGCCGGCGGTCAGCAGGCCGCGCAGGCCGACTTCGCCGGTGCGGACGCGGTCTTCTCGGGTGTTGTCGAAGCGCGAGGTCGTGCCGGCGCCGGTCGCGGCGTTCGTCAGCGAGAGATTGGCCAGCGAGTTGGCCTCGTCGCTGCTGCGCGCGCCGGCCGCGAACCACGCGGTCCAGCCGCTTCCCAGCAAGGGCTGCAGCCAGCGGTCCAGGTCCACCTCGCCGCGCAGTGTGCCGAAGAGGTCGCGCTCGTTGGAGTAGGTCCAGGGCTGGGCCCAGTTGGCCTCGCTGTCCGGCGCGGCCGGCACCGCGGTGACCGCCGCGCCCAGCGTGACGTTGGTGCGGGTGCGCTTGAGCTTGTGGTCCTGGTAGCCGACGTCGGCGGACAGCCGCACGTCGCGGGCGCGCCAGTCCAGGCCGACCGAGGCCATGCCGAGGTTGACGCTTTCCTTGTCCACGCTGGTGTCGCCGGCCCGCGAGGCCAGGTTGACGCGCACGCCGGTCGCGTTGTCCGGGCCGAAGCGCCGGGCGACGTCGACCGCCAGGATGGTCTGCCCGCCGCTGGCGCTTCCGACCGTCATCTGTGTCAGGGGCTGGCTGGGCGCGCGCTTGGGCAGCAGGTTGATCGAGCCGCCGATGGCGTCGCTGTTGGGCGTCGAGCCGTTGAGGAAGGCCGAGGCGCCGCGCAGCACTTCCACGCGCTCGAACAGCTCAGCCGAGATGTACTGGCGCGGCAGCAGGCCGTACAGGCCGTTGTAGGCGACGCTGTCGGAGTTCAGGATGAAGCCGCGGATGAAGTAGCTTTCCTGGAAGTTGCCGAAGCCCCGCGCCAGGCGCACGCCGGGGTCGTTGAGCAGCACGTCGCCGACGCTGTGGGCCTGCGTGTTCTGGATCAGCTCGTTGGTGTAGGAGATGGTGCTGAACGGGGTGCTCATGATGTCCTGGTTGCCCAGCAGGCCGACCCGGCCGCCGCGCGCCACCTGGCCGCCGGCGTAGGACTTGATCAGGCCGCCGCGCGACGCGTCCGCGCTGGCTTCGACGACAACCTTCTGCAGCTGGGTCGTGGCGGCGCCTGAGGCCGCCGACGCTGCCGCTTCGGGCGCCTGCGGCACCGTCTGGGCATTCTGGGCAAAGGCGCCGCCATGCAGCGCGCCGGTCAGGGCGAGCGCCAGTGGCGCGAGGACGGGACGGAAGGCAGCAGACGACATGACGTTGAGAAGAGTTCGCAGATAAGAATCACTCTCATTATCTGGATGAGCTTCTCGTTAACCCGACCCGAAAGGGGGAGGTCGGCGAATCCGCAACAGGTTTTGGGCGATGGCCGGACGGTCGATCGAAAGAATTGGTCGGGGAATCCATTTCTTTTCTAAAGATCGCCCGGAAAGTGCCGATGACGGCGGGAAGACCGGTCGCTTGAGGCCGGGATCCTGGGAAAAACGCCATGTCCAACGTCAGCCTGTCGACCGCCTTGTCCGGCATCTCCGCCGCCAACGAGCGCCTGCGCGCCTCGGCGAACAACGTCGCGAATGTCGCCACGCCGGGCTATCGCCGCGAGCGCATCGAAGCCCAGACGGCCCAGGACGGCAACGGCGTGACGACCAAGGTCGAGAAGCTGCCGGAACCCGGCGCCGACCTGGCGGCCGACGTCGTCGAACAGAAGTCGGCGACCTACGCCTTCGTCGGCAACCTGCGGGTGCTGCAGACGCAGCTGCGGGCCGAGGGCGCGCTGCTGGACATCCACGTCTGATCTGCCCGCCCTCCTGCCCAACGGCCGCTTCAAGCGGCCGTTGTCGTTTCTGAACGCTCGACGCTGAGAGCAATACCTGACCCTGATGACGCTTCAGTGAGCCCCTCAAGGCTGGGGTAGATGCACAACGTCACTGGCCCCCTCGGGTTGCGTCAATAGAATCGCCCCCGCAATCAGACAGGGAGGGACTTCGTACCGCGCGCAGACGACGCGTGAGCGAAGGCTGCGTTTGCGTGGCTCATGCGACCCGCGGCGCCCCTTGTCGTCGACAGGGAGCGATGTGCCCATGAAGCTTTTCCATGTTGATCCGACGCGCCCGCGTCGTATCGAGATGCTCGTCCGGCTCGGCGCACTGCTGGGAACGGCGATCGCGCTGCTGATGCCGACCCTCGCGACAGCGGAGCGCTACAACCGTGTCGTGCGGTACTCGCTGTATGCCCCGTTGTACGGTTGGGCCGACACTCCGCAGGAGGCCTGCAACGAGATCGAGAAGGCTTTCAACGCCGGCAACGGCGCCGCTGGCAATCACCAGTTCCTGAAGAGCTTCCACTACTCCGCGCCCAATAACTGCATCGTCGAATGGGAGTACGACGACAAGCCGGGCAACGGCGCCACGAACTACCCGATCGACCAATCCCTGCAGTGTCCCGCACAGAGTACGTCGGTGCCCGGTCAGGACGCCTGCATCTCCATCCTCGACCAGACGTTTGCGGAAGCAACGCGGCCGCCGTCGTGCTCGGCGGTGGCCGCCGACCCGTCCTTCGGCAATCCGATCTATCCGCTGCGTGGCGTGAAGCGCGAGGTGGTGCCGCTGGGTATCGCGGTCGGTCCCGTGGACTTGCGGTTCATTTACGACAACGGACCCATGCTGCAGCAGTCCGGCCTCGGCCCGGCTCAGCTGTCGGCGGTCGTGCTCGGCAGCAAGGTGTGGCGATCGACGGTGCATCGCCGCCTGGTGGTGCAGGGCGGCGGCCAGTCCGTGCAGGTGGGTCGACCCGGCGGCGAGGTCAGCGGATTCGAACGGATCGGCGGCGTCATGGTGTCGCAGACGGGATCGGGCGACCGCCTGACGGTGGGGCCGTCCTCGATCACCTTCTGGGACGACGGCCTCCAGTTGATGGAGCTTTACGACCCCGTCGGCGTGCTGCAGAAGGTGTCGTCGACGACCGGCGCCTTCGCGACCTTCAGCTACAGCGATGCCGCCACGCCGCCCACCATCGCGCCGGTGCCGGGGCTGCTGATCGCGATCACCGACCACAACGGTCGCCAGGTCCAGTTCCGCTATGAGGGCCCTGGCCGGCTGAAGACCATCGTCGACACCGACGGCGCACAGACGGGGGTGCTCTACGACCCGATCCTGAATCTCTCCGCCATCGTCTGGAGCGACAGCCAGAAGCGCAAGTTCGACTACAGCGGGACCGGCTTCAACTGGACGCTCACGGGCATCATCGACGAGTCCGACAGCCGCTACGCCACCTTCGGCTACGACACCTCGGGACGGGCCATCTCCACGGAGCACGCGGGCGGCGTGGACCGGTATTCGGTGACCTACGGGCTGGCGCCGGTCAAGCTGATGACCGAGCAGTTCGATGCCGGGCGCGACGCGGTGGTTCGCACGCTGGGCTGGCAGGCCGGCGCCGGTGTCGCCGTGCTGCGTCCCAACGGACAGCACGTGACCGACGTCGGGACGACGGTGGTGCAGGGCCGTCCCGTGATGACCACGAACTCGCAGCCGGCCGGTGCCGGATGCGCGGCGGCGACCAGCTCGCAGAGCTTCGACGCCAAGGGCAACGTGGTGCAGGCGGACGACTTCAACCAGCACCGCACCTGCTATGCCTACGACGCGGCCAACCGCGTGACGGCGCAGGTCGAGGGCCTGGACACGTCGGCGAACTGCGCATCGGTGCTCGGCGGCGTGCTGCCCGCCGGCGCGCGCAAGCTCAGCACGGCGTGGCATCCGGACTGGCGGCTTCAGACGAAGGCGTCGCAGCCGGGGCGCTTGACGACGACGGTCTACAACGGACAGCCCGATCCCACGAGCGGCAACGCCATCGCCAGTTGCGCCCCGTCGGGTGCGCTGCTGCCCGACGGCAAGCCGATCGTCGTGGCGTGCAAGCGGATCGACCAGGCGACGACGGACACCTCCGGCGTGCAGGGCCTGTCCGCGACGCCGCTGGCGGGCGTGGCGGCGCGCACGACTTCGTGGACGTACGACGCCGCGGGGCGCGTGCTCACCGAGCGCGACACGTCCAACGTGATCACGATGACGGCGGAGTACCACGTGGACACGACGGCGGATCACACCATCGGCGATCTGAAGTCGACGACCAATGCGCTCGGGCATCCGACGCTGCCAGTGCGCTACACGCGCTCGGGCCTGCCGCTGGAGGTCGTCGACGCCAACGGCGTCAGCACGGTCTACGCGTACGACGCGCGGCGTCGGCAGACGTCGGTGACGACGGCGGGCAACGTCACGTCCTACGAGTACCAGCCCACGGGTCTGCTCAAGAAGACGACGCAGGCTGGCGGCAGTGTCGTGAACTACGAGTACGACGCAGCGCATCGGTTGACGGCGGTGTCCGACGGCCTGGGCAACCGCGTCGAGTACATGCTGGACGCCAACGGCAACCGCACGCAGGAGGTCATCCGGGACCCGCAGGGAGCGCTCAAGCGGACGATGAGCCGCACGTTCGACGCACTGGGTCGCGCGCAACAGACGACGGGGAGGGAGTAAGCCATGAATCGCATCGACACACGCTGGAAGCGTCGAAGCCCGCTCGCGTCCCTCGTGGCCGCGTTCATCGGAATCATCGGATCGGCCGGACCGATCACGTACGCGGCCACATTGCCGCCGCCGCCGGTCTCGCCGGCGCCGGTGACCGATTACGAGTACGACGCCAAGGGCAATCCGACCAAGGTCGTCCAGGCCAAGGGCGTGAGCGGTTTCAGCTTTGCGACGACCAACGCGTACGACGCGCTGGACCGGGTGAAGACCAGCACGAATGCGCGCAATGGCGTGACGACGCTGGGTTACGACGGCATCGACCAGCTGAAGCAGGTTACCGACCCTCGCAACCTGGTGACGAGCTATCAGCGCAACGGGCTGGGCGACATGACCCAGCTCGCCAGTCCTGACACGGGGACGGCCAACAGCACGTACGACGCCAAGGGGCGTCTGCTCACGCGCACCGACAGCCGCGCCGTGCAGGCGACCTACGGCCACGACGCGCTGGACCGGCTGACCTCGGTGATCTATACGCAGAGCGGCCAGACGGCGCTGAACTACGGCTGGACCTACGACCAGACGGGTGGTGAGTTCACCAACGGCATCGGCCGCCTCACGACGGCCACGAGCCCGGCCGGCAACACCAAGTACGGCTACGACGCCTTCGGGCGCGTGACGGCGGTGATCCAGACGGTGGGCACGGCGGTGCACACCACGCGTTACACCTACGACGGCGTCGGCCACATCACCAGCGTCACCTACCCGTCCAAGCGGGTGGTGAGCTACCAGTGGAGCAACGGTCAGCTCGTCGGCATCGGCGTCGCCAAGGACGCGGCGAGCGCCGCGCAGCCGCTCATCAGCAACATTCAATGGGAGCCCTTCGGAGGCGTGCGCAGCTGGCAGATGCACCTGACCAGCGGGACGAAGCTGCAGGAGCGCGTGTTCGACCAGTACGGCCGCCTGGTCCGATATCCGCTGGGCGCATTGGTGCGCGACATCACCTACGACGCGGCGGACCGCATCGTCAGCTACACGCACCTGGACGCGACGACAGGCGAGGTCACGGCGGCATCGCAGGCGATGAACCAGAGCTTCGGCTACGACGAGCTGGGCCGCCTGACGAGCATCGTCACGCCGGCCAACTCCTGGTCGATCGGCTACGACGCCAACGGCAACCGGACCAGCTACTCGCAGAACGGCGCGGCGCGCACGTACACGACGCCGGCCACGAGCAACCGGCTCACGAGCGTCAGCAGCCCGTCGCGCAACCTGGGCTACGACGCGGCGGGCAACACGCTGAGCGACACGGGCCAGGCCTACACGACGACGTACCGGTTGGACAACCGGATGGGGACGTTGACCAAGAACAGCGTGACGCTGACCTACCGCTACGACGCGGGCGGGCAGCGGGTGCACAAGGAGCACAGCCAGGGGATGCGGTACTTCGCGTACGACCTCGACGGCAAGATGCTGGGCGAGTACAACGCGACGTCGCAGGTGCACGAGTACGTGTGGCTGGGAGATATGCCGGTGGCCGTGATGACCGGCTCCGGACCTGAGCCAACTGTTCTGTACGTCTACGCGGACCACTTGAACACGCCACGGATGCTGATAGACAAGTCCGACGCGCTGCGGTGGCGGTGGATGAGCGAGCCGTTCGGGACGGCGACGCCGGAGCAGGCGCCGGCGGGGCTGGCGCAAGTCGTCTTCAACCTGCGCTTCCCCGGCCAGTTCTTCGACAGCGAGTCAGGGCTGTATTACAACTACTTCCGGGACTATGACCCGACGTTGGGGAGGTATACCCAAAGTGACCCCATTGGGCTCAATGGGGGCATAAACACCTACGCGTACGTCGAGAACCAGCCGACCAAGTACACGGACCCATTGGGGTTGGAAACGTATATCTGTACGCGTCCGCTGGGTGGGGCGCCAGGTTCATATGCCCCGCCATTGCTGAACCACACATACGTGTGTGTCGGGAGCGGGGCGAACATGACCTGCGGAAGTACCACGGCGTCCAGCGGCGGAGTGCTTAGCAACATCCTGCCCGGAAGCCCAGGGAAGCCGACAACTTCAGTCACGGACTACTTCAAGCCTGAGGCCTGTGAAAGGCGTCAAGGCGAAGACAGCTGCATTGAAACGTGCATCGCGAACGAACTCAAGAAGCCAACCCGTCCGCGATACGCTGTTGGGCCGGCCGGTACTGATTGCCAAGAGTACACAGAGGATGTTGTCAGTACGTGCGAGAGGCGCTGCGTGCGGCGATGATGATGACGAGACGACGCATCCTCCTGCTTCTGTGGTTGACGCTCATCATGGGCATACTCGCTTGGACCTTAGTCAGCTACCACACACAGTCCGACCTTCAACTCAAGAGCGAAATCCTTCTTCGTCACGGACTCTTGATGTTGGTCCTGACTCTTCCTTGCGGTTGGCTTTTGACGGCCCTGGTTGGAGCAGCACTGCGTCTTACGGGGGTTGAAGCTGCGGGGGTGAGTGACGCTGTGCTTGTGTCGTCGATTGGCGCTGCGGCTGGCTATTTACAGTGGTTCATATTGCTGCCGTGGCTGTGGCGACGTTGGAAGACTCGGCATGCGCCAAATGAGCAGCCGACTGCTTGACGCGATGCAGGTTCGGTGGCGGCCAGCTCAAAAATGTGGGGGTGGCGCGGTTGCTACATGGAGCGAACCACTCTCCATGCTGAGCGGCACGCCGCAAGGCGTGCTCGCTGAGCTGGCCGAAGCCATCCACGGCAAAGCCTGCCACCTCACCGAAACCCAGCTCCGTCACCTGAAGCTGTTCATCGCGCTGCAACGCTGGCGCCGCTGAGTTCGCGGTGTGTGGCCGTGTCAAGGCTGGCCGGTAGGCTACCCGCGAGGGCTTGGCCTTGATGCGGAGGCACACCGCTGACGCTCGCCGTGGGCGGTGCATGCCGGGGTTCTGGCATGCACCGTTGACGGCCGAGGGCGACTCGCTCCCTTCCCTGGGAAGGGCGGGGGGATGGGTGGGAGCGGTCGCCGCAGGACGACGGTCAGACCTGGCAGGCGCCGGGTCTGACCCGGAGGTGCGTCGCGCCCCAGCGCGGACACCGCAGGGCCGGGGGAGCCGGAGCCATCGAAGCGCGGCCCAAGCGCTGGTGAGCCCCCAGGCGCACGATGGTTCCGGGACCGCAGCCGAAGGCGTGAGGTCCGCCGCTGACGAAGCGCAGCGCAGGAAGCCACCCTGTGAGACGGCGAGCGTCCAGCTCGAAGCGCGCATCGGCACGAGGCACGCTGCCCGGCGCACGGGGTGGCTTCCTGCGCGAGCCGCCGACGTTCAGTCGGTGGAGCGTGCAGGCAGCGGCGCCCATGACGGGAGACGGAGGGCGTCCAGCCCGCAGAGTGTGCGTGCGGCCCCAGCCGCCGAAGAGCACACGTTCGCCCGCCCGGAGTCGGCAGGAGCTGGCAGCGTCTGCTGCGAGCGTGCCGGGGCTGCAGACGCATCGGCAGATGCGTCATCGCTACACGTCGCATCCCGATGCGAGGTGTTCCATGCGAGTCTCATCCGATGCCCTGGCGGGCCTGCTGCGCCCGCCGCCCCCCAAACCCAAGCAACCCACGGCGCGCGAGCGCGCGGCCGCGAACCGGCTGCGCGTGCTGCAGGCCGTGGCCGAGCACGGCTCACTGCGCTGCGCGGACCTTGCCGCCGCGTGCTGGCCTGCGGCGACGTTCGGCGAGCAGATGGCGCAGCGCACCGTGCGCGTGCTGGTCGGCATGGGCGAGCTGATGCCCCGGCGCAACGCGCTGGGCGGCGTCAGCGTCGTGCTCACGCGGCCCGGCGCCGCTGCGCTCGAAGTGCGCGGCGTCATGGCGCACCACGGCCTGGACCTCGCCGTGAGTGGCCCCGCCTTCCGGCACTCGGCGCTGACAGCGCGCTGGTGCATCCACAAGCGCAGCCAGGGCTTCCAGACCTTCACCGAATACGCCATCGCCCAGGGCCGCGCGCCGCTGAGCCGCGAACTGCTGTTCAAGCGTCTGGGCCGCCACGTTGATGCCGTGCTCATCAAGGGCGACAAGCTCTACGCCGTCGAAACCGAGTCCGCCCCCAAGGACACGGCATCGCTCATGCGCATCGCCGCGATGGCCGAGCTGGTCGGCCGCCGCCTGCACCCCGACATGCCGTTCGTGCTGGCCGGCGTCTTCATCGTCTTCGACGCCGAGCAGAACCACGCCGGGCGCATCGCCCGCGCCGCGCGCGAGCGCTGGCAGCGCTACAGCGCGGCCGACCAGACGCTGCTGGCCAGCCGCGTCACGGTGGCCCGCGTCGAGCTGGGCCTGCCCTTGGTCTGGCGTGGCTGCAGCGAAGCGCCGCTGGCGATGCGCATTTAAAACGCCGGTGCCTATACGGGTCAGGACACCTCGGCTTGATTGAGGCCATCCGTGCAACTTGATTCGGTGGATAAACCCACCCCGACGGCCCCGCGAGGGGCCGTCGGTCTTTAGTGCGCTAAAGCCCGATGGGCGTTTAAAGCGCGACGGATAACGAGGCATTCCTAGACGCGGCTCCCCTTGCACGGAGCCGCTCAATGCCTCAGACCCTGCCAGGCGCCATCGCCTCGGCCCTCCAGACTGCCCACGCCACCTATGACGCGGGCCACACCCCCGACATCCCCTTCATCGCCCGCCAGCCCGAGCCTGTGCCGCAGGCCGCGCTGTTCGACGCCCCCGAGCCACCCCGGCTGAGCTGGGCCGAGTGGCTGGCGCAACCGCTCGAACACGCCGGCCCGGTGCTGCCCTACCTGGGCCACACGCACCAGGAGCTGCGCGACGCGGCGCAGCTCGTGCCGGCCGAGCTGTACGAACTCAGTCGCCACGAGCCCTTCCCAACGCACGAGGCCCGGCTCGTCGCGGCAGCCGAGAAGCGCTTCGGCGAGCCCGTGTCGGGCCAGACGGTGAAGAGCCAGGCCGCCCGCGTGCGCGATGCCGGCTACTGGCGGCGCGTCCTCGTGCGGCGCGTGCGCGAAGCGCGCGAGCACCTGCACCTCAAGCTCGGCCTGGTCGGCGCTGGTGGGCGCCAGTACTGCAGCGACGAGGCGCGCAGCCACCGGCGCCTGCAGCTCGACAAGCAGGCGCAGTGGCTCAAGGACACGGTGCTGCGCGCGACCATCGACGGCGAGCTGGTCGAGATGTCGTTGGAAAAGGTGGTCAAGACACCAGCCTGAGCAACCCGTCGCGCAACCTCGGCTACGACGCGGCGGGCAACACGCTCACCGACACGGGCTCGGGCTATACGACTGACCGGTTGGACAACCGGATGGGGACGCTGACCAAGGGCGGCGTGACGCTGACCTACCGCTACGACGCGGGCGGACAGCGCGTGCACAAGGAGCACAGCCAGGGGATGCGGTACTTCGCGTACGACCTCGACGGCAAGATGCTCGGCGAGTACAACGCGACATCGCCGGTGCACGAGTTCGTGTGGCTGGGGGATACGCCGGTGGCAGTGATGACGGGATCTGGCCCCGAGCCGACGATCCTGTATGTCTACGCGGACCATCTGAACGCGCCGCGGATGCTGATCGACAAGGCGGACGCGCTACGGTGGCGGTGGCTGAGCGAGCCGTTCGGGACGGCGACGCCGGAGCAGGCACCTGCGGGGCTGGCTCAAGTGGTCTTCAACCTGCGCTTCCCCGGTCAGTTCTTCGACAGCGAGTCAGGGCTGTATTACAACTACTTCCGAGACTATGACGCGACGTTGGGGAGGTATGTTCAAAGCGATCCGATAGGCTTGGCGGGCGGCATCGACACCTACGCCTATGTCGGAAACTCACCGCTTCAATTCTACGATTCTCTAGGCCTGAAACCTGGTGAATCGTTTGACTCTGTCGAGGCGGCTGCCGTTGATGCGCTCAATTATATCAATGGACGCTCCATTTGCGAGAATGTTGAATACGGTGGATGGATTTACAAGAAATGGGGTTTTGATAATAAGAATTCAAAATTCACTTACGATGAGCCGACCAGAGGCAAGTCGGCGTCGGTGCCGTATCCATCCGCTCCTGCATTCCACGAGGCGTATTCCGCATTCCACACGCATGCGGCATATGACCCCAGATTCGATAACGAGTCGTTCTCTGATCGAGATAAAGAGATCGGCGACGGCTTGGGGGTTCCCACCTATCTGGCAACACCTGGCAGGAAGATTAAGAAATACTCTCCAGATCCGAGGCGGAATGGTCGCGGGCAGGTTTCTACCATCGGTGCCACTCCAAATTGCGAGTGCCCAAAAAAGTAAGCTATGAAATTATACTTTTGTCTGATGACCTTGCTCATTGCCGGGGCTGTTCATTCGCAAGAGAGGCACTCGTACCGCCCGTCAGAAGGGTTTGTCTCGTCGGGTAGGACTGCTGAATTGATTGCTGAGGCCGTTCTGGCTCCGATTTATGGGAAGGCTGAAATTGAAGAGCAAAGGCCCTTCAAGACTGCGTTGAAGGGCGATGTTTGGATTATTTCAGGGGATCCCGCTCGTCGCAATCCAAGGTATATGGGTGGAAATTTCGAGATTCATATTTCCAAAGCTACCGGTGAAATATTGTTCCTGACGCACACAAAGTGATCGCCGTTGAATATCGAATCGGCCTCGGCGGGTAGACAAGACCTGACCCGTGCTGCAGTGCATCGGATGGGGACGCTGACCAAGAACGGCGTGACGCTGACCTACCGCTACGACGCGGGCGGGCAGCGGGTGCACAAGGAGCACAGCCAGGGGATGCGGTACTTCGCGTACGACCTCGACGGCAAGATGCTGGGCGAGTACAACGCGACGTCGCAGGTGCACGAGTACGTGTGGCTGGGAGATATGCCGGTGGCCGTGATGACCGGCTCCGGACCTGAGCCAACTGTTCTGTATGTCTGGGACCATAATACCGGCTATTTTGGTTCCGGGCCTTTACTCCGGCGGCGTGGGTGGATTGGGGGCTGCATTTGGTTACTTGGCGGCGAGAAAGGCGAAAGGCTGCGATATTGAGTTGATGGGCCTTCTGTCAGCAGCCGGGTCTGGATTCGTCGGTGGTTTCCTGACCCCCTATCTCGGAACAACTAGAGTGGGCGCTGCCTTGCTTGGTGGTGGGGTGGGAGCGGTATGGGAAGGGGCTTCGCAGAAGATTTCCGAGCCAGAGAAACAGTTGAATTGGAGTGCAATCGGATCCAGCGCAGCCTGGGGTGCAAGTGCTGGGTTCGCTCCTTGGACGAAAGGGGCTCGTTGGAGTAGCGTAAAGTTTCCTGAATGGGCTGCTGCAGGCAACTTGAGGCGGGAGATTGCCGCAAACCCGGCGTTGAGTATCGGTACCGCACTTGGTATCACATCGAGCTTTGGTCCGGAGGCTGCTGATAGTTCAAACTGCACATGTAGCAAATGATTGATGAAAAACTCATTCTTCTCCTCGTAGGCTTGAGTTGTGGCCTTCTTGGGTATCCCAGTCTTTGGATTTCCCAATTGATGTCTGGCTACATATTCAGGCGAGGTCATTGGCTATATCTTTTGACGGCACTAGCCTTCTGCGGTACGCAACTGTTCTTGCTTCTTGAGTTGGTGGTCTTTGTACTAGCTCACGTGGTCTCTTTGGAAACGCGCCGAACAAGTGTCAACTACTTTCTGGTGGGACTATTAGTCGGCGTGTTTGCGGGGCAGCGAATCGTCAATCACCTGAGAAAGCCTCCAAGGTAGCCCCTCTACCTTCATAAAAGTTCCCATACATCGTCGATCCTGCATCCATACGTGGGCGAGAGACGACGCTGGGCGCTTGATCACGCGGACCGACAGCCGCAACGTGCAGGCGAGCTACGGGTATGACGCGCTCAACCGGCCGACCTCGGCGATCTACACGCAGAGCGGCCAGACGGCGCTGAACTACGCGTGGACCTACGACCAGACGGACGACGACTTAGGCGCAGGCGTCGGCAAGTTGACGACGGCCACCAGCTCGTCGGGGAACACCAAGTACGGCTACGACCTGAACGGCCGCCTGATCACGGCGATCCAGACGGTGGGCACGACGGTTCTCACGACGTGCTACGGATACGACGACGATGGTCGCGTCACTCGGATCACGTATACCTCGGGTCGCGTGCTGACGATCCAATACAACGCCGAGCGGCCCGTGGCCATGAGCCTGGCTCTGGATGCGTCGAGCGCTGCGGTGCCGCTGATCAACAACATCCAGTGGGAGCCCTTCGGGGGCGTGCGCAGCTGGCAGATGCACCTGACCAGCGGCACGAAGCTCCAGGAACGCGTGTTCGACGAGTTCGGCCGCCTGGTCCGATATCCGCTGGGTGCGGTGGTGCGCGACATCACCTACGACGCGGCGGACCGCATCGTCAGCTATACGCACCTGGATGCGACGACGGGTCAACCCACGGCGGTCGCGCAGGCGATGAACCAGAGCTTCGGCTACGACGAGCTGGGGCGCCTGACCAGCGTCATCACGCCGAGCAACTCCTGGGCGATCACCTACGACTCCAACGGCAACCGGACCAGCGTGACGCAGAACGGCGTGGCGCGCACGTACACGACGCCGGCCACGAGCAACCGGCTCACGAGCGTGAGCAACCCGGCGCGCAACCTGGGCTACGACGCGGCGGGCAACACGCTCACCGACACGGGCCAGGCCTACACGACGACGTACCGGTTGGACAACCGGATGGGGACGCTGACCAAGAACGGCGTGACGCTGACCTACCGCTACGACGCGGGCGGACAGCGGGTGCACAAGGAGCACAGCCAGGGGATGCGGTACTTCGCGTACGACCTCGACGGCAAGATGCTCGGCGAGTACAACGCGACGTCGCCGGTGCACGAGTCCGTGTGGCTGGGGGATATGCCGGTGGCGGTGATGACCGGGTCGGGTCCGGAGCCGACGATCCTGTATGTCTACGCGGACCACCTGAATGCGCCGCGGGTGCTGATCGACAAGGCGGATGCGCTGCGGTGGCGGTGGATGAGCGAGCCGTTCGGGACGGCGACGCCGGAGCAGGCGCCGGCGGGGCTCGCGCAAGTGGTCTTCAACCTGCGCTTCCCTGGCCAGTTCTTCGACAGCGAGTAAGGGCTGTATTACAACTACTTCCGGGACTATGACCCGACGTTGGGGAGGTATGTTCAGAGTGATCCTGCGGGCTTGATGGGTGGGCTGAACTCTTTTGCGTACGTAGAAGGAAACCCAATTGCGCTTTTTGATCCAAATGGACTGAGTGCGCTGGGAGACGCCGGAGCTTTCGTTGGCGGCTGGGGAGGCCGGGCTGGAGATGTTGTAGTTGGGGAGGCTATTTTCCCAGCTGGAGGTGGCATCCCTGGTGCCATCATTGGTGGTCGCGTTGGAGCCTGGGGTGGGCGGGCAGCGGGCGAATGGCTGAATAATCTTATTTTTTCGTCCCCAATATCCGGCAAGGATGAATTCGCTAAACAGACTGAATACTTGCGATACAAGAGCGGGTGTGATACGCCGCCACCTCCCACGGGAGATCCTTGTCAAGATAGGCGAAACGAGATTGCGAGAAAGAGGCAGTGCAAAGACATGCGCAAGGAATGGGATGATCGGTATTGGCCTGGAAAGCATGCAAAAGACATCAAGAAGCTCTCTGATGAAATTGCAGATCTAGAGCGAAAGCTGAGAAATTCCTGGAGCTGTAGAGAATGCAACAAATGAATAATGAACAGTCCATACCTCCAAATGAAAGTGATTGGGGCGATCCTGAGCTCTATTCTTTTCCGCCGGATCGCTATTATTCGATGGATTTGTTCCTCGGAAAGTCGATCATGGACATCATGCCGCTGCTGGAAACTAATTTCACAATGCGATGCATTGATGATTTGGCATATTTTCCGGAGCCGGTTTTTTCTTATTATGTGCGAGGCTTTTTCCTGCATCTCGCTGATCGGGTTCCTGACGACGAGGACCTAGGCGTCCAACTCGGTGTATTTTTATCAGTGATGGAGGATCGCCGTATTGAGTCGCCGGACTTGTGGAAGAGCGCGTGGAGAAATTGGCCCAAACTCGTCGACACTTTTATCGAACGGGTTGGCCGCGGTAGAGTGAATTCTGAGACGGCGGAGGCATTAATGGGCCAACTCCGCGAAGTTCGTACATTACTTCAGTCTTGAGTCCGCCGCTACGACGCGGGCGGACAGCGGGTGCACAAGGAGCACAGCCAGGGGATGCGGTACTTCGCGTACGACCTCGACGGCAAGATGCTGGGCGAGTACAACGCGACGTCGCCGGTGCACGAGTTCGTGTGGCTGGGGGACATGCCGGTGGCTGTGATGACCGGGTCGGGCCCGGAGCCGTACAGCTTCCCGGAGGAGGGTATGTCAATGTTTATCCAGGTGGAACATGTCGATGACTGAGTTGAAAGAAGTATTGCTGGAAGCTAGAGGCGTGCGCTTCTACTCGCAATATGATGAGGCGGTGTTCTTTAAATGGTTGCGCGATCTGCCTTGCGTTGTGAATGTGGAGGGGCAGGGCCTCACGATATTCATCGCATGCCGATCGGATGCGATTGATGAAGATGCTCTCAGGGAAATTCTGGCATTGTTTCATCGGTACGGTATCGAGAAGCGCCAGTTGGCCCAGTTCGATCGTGCTGAGTTTTTGAAATGGTTCCGGAATCCCGTCGCGTATTGGTACTCCGAAGTTTTCGACTGAGCCCGCAGCAACTCTTAGCACCTTTCAGATATAGACAAAACATTCGTACCTTCATCTATCTCGTCACCAACTACTCTCGTGTAGCGTGGCCACGCCGCCCAGGTGCCGGACCAATTGCGCTAAGGATGATAAGTAAGAGTGCGGCGCGACTTCTCGTGCTCATGTCATGTGTAAGTTGCCGAGCTTTTTCGTGCGCGAATACGAAAATATGATGACGGCGCCCGGTATGAGCCGGGCAACTCGGTTGACGTTCTTCGTGGCGGAGCTGGCTCTGGAAAGGTATGTGGCAGCGCCGTTCCGGCGCTCGCTTTGAACTACACCGTGGCTCGGACGGCATTCACCCGAACTGACAATGCGTGCATCGACCAAATGACCCCATTGAACGAAGAGCTCGACCGCGCGATGCGCGGCGAGTCTCCGCTGATGGATTTGCACCAGATGCTGGTGCAGGATCTGGCGCAGGGGATGGACCGCGAATCGCTGATCCGAGAGTTGGAGAGTCTCAGATCGGTCGTGCGCCCACAGACTGAAGACCTCGTCTTGGAAGCGCTCGATCTCTTTGCTGGCTGGTGCCATCCCGATATGAAGCTCTGAGCCTCATCCCCGGCGACTGGTTATCGCGCCGTATCAGCCCCATGAAGGCGCGCCGCGCCTCTCAGGGCTCCAGTTCAAACAGCGACGACCCGTCGCCGTTGTCCTTCACCCGGGTCACCTGAGGCGTGTCCTTCAGATGCGCCGTCGCGCCGTTGCCGGACACGAATTGCATCGCGACGCCCGGCACGGGCCGGATGCGCCAGGACGAGGCCGCGACCGCCGCGCTCAGCGACGGCTGCGCGGCCAGGAAATGCGCCAGCGCCTCGCGCGTCTCGTCCGGCGCGTCGACGACGACCTTGTCCGCCGCCAGTGCCGGGAAGTGCCCGCCGCCGTAGGCACGGTAGTTGTTCGTGACGACGAGGAAGTCCGCGCGCTCGTCCAGCGGCTGACCGCGCCAGCTCAGGTTGACGACGCGCTGGCCTTCTCCGACGCGCTTGCCGTCCTTGTCGAAGCGCGCGGGCTGCGTCAGATCCAACTCATAGCGCAAGGCGTTGTCCTGGCCGAGCATCATGTCGAAGTTGAAGCTCGGATAGCTCGCGTCCACGACGTCCTGCCGCGCCGGCCCTTGCGGATCGATGCGGCGGAACTGCCCGGCGGACATCTCCAGCCAGTCGCGCACCTGGGCGCCGCTCAGCTTCACGACCTTGATTGTGTTCGGATAGACGTAGAGGTCGGCCACATGCTTGATCGCGACCGGTCCGGCGGGGATGTCGGTGTACTGCGTCCAGCCCTGACGGCCGCCGGACTTGAACGGCGCGGCGGCGCTGAGCATGGGCAGCTTCTCCAGCGCCGTGCCCTGGACCGCCTTGAGCGCGTAGGCCAGCTGCGCCTGCGCCACCAGCCGCACCGCGGTGCCGTCCAGCACCTGCGAGAAATAGCTCTGGATCGGCTGGTCCGCGACGGCGACCTGGCTGCGGACGTAGTCCAGCGTCGCCTGATGTTCGTCGGCGATGACGGCGGCGGGCATCGGATCGGCCTCGACCAGCGGCTTGCGCGCGGCACGGTCGAAAATCGGGCGCAGGCTGGACTGGCTGTCCGCCACGTGCCAGGTCTTGCCGGTCTGCTTCAGCGTCAGGTCCACGATGCCGAGGTGGTCGCCCCAGCGCCCGGGCATCACGGCCGGCGTGCCGTAGATCCGGCCCTTGGCGAGGTCCACGCCCGGATAACCCGCGAAGCCGGGTCCGGGGAACTCGGTATGTGCATGGCCCAGCAGCAGCGCGTCCACGCCCTTCACGCGGGCGAGCTGCGCGGCCATGTTCTCGGACAGCTTGGGCAGTTCGGTCTTGTCGATGCCGGTGTGGGCGATGACCACGATCAGGTCCGCGCCGCGCTTGCGC
Source organism: Mitsuaria sp. CC2 (assembly GCF_048957715.1). Taxonomy (NCBI): domain Bacteria; kingdom Pseudomonadati; phylum Pseudomonadota; class Betaproteobacteria; order Burkholderiales; family Sphaerotilaceae; genus Roseateles; species Mitsuaria sp. CC2. The sequence continues at coordinate 44,795 of NZ_JARVXN010000006.1, forward strand.
AGGGCGGCGACCTGTTCGGCGGCGGCGTCGACCATGTCGCGCACCTTCACCTTGCCGGCGAGGTTCTGACGGTCCCATTCCAGGATCTGCGGCGGCGTCACGCCGACGACGCCGATCTTGAGCGCGTGGTCCTTGCCCGCCTCGTCGCGCATCGTGCGTTCCAGCATCACGCTGGGCGTGAACGCATGACGGCGGCCGTCGGCCTCCATCACGTTGGCGTTGAGGTACGGGAAGTTGGCGCCGGCGATTGCTTGCCGCAGGAAGGGCAGGCCGTAGTTGAATTCGTGGTTGCCGAGGTTGGCGGCGTCCACGTCCAGCAGGTTCAGGATCTTGTAGGCGGGATGGACGTCCCCGGCCTTCAGCGGCTTGACGCGCGCGACGACGTCGCCCAGCGGGTTGCCCTGCAGCAGGTCGCCGTTGTCGAACAGCAGGCTGTTTGGCGCCTCGGCACGGGCGCGGTGGATCAGCGTGATCGTCTTGGCCAAGCCGAACTCCTGGGCCGGCCGGTCCTGGTAGTAGTCGTAGTTCAGCAGGTTCATGTGGATGTCGCTGGTCTCCAGCACGCGGAGCTTGAGCTCCGCGGCGGACAGCGGCATCGAGAGCCCGCCGAGGACGGCGAGGGCGAAGAGCGTCGTGCGCATCGGGATCAGGACCAGTCGGTGCCGGCGACCAGCACGGCGACGGCGCGCTGGAAACCTTCGGCGTCGATCGCGTCGAAACGCGCGGGCTCGGGGCTGTCGAGGTCGAAGACGCCGCGCAGCGCGCCGCCGGCGACGACCGGCAGCACCAGCTCGGATCGAGAGGCCGCGTCACAGGCGATGTGGCCGGGGAAGGCGTGCACATCCTCGACCAGCTGGACTTCTTGCGTCCGCGCGCAGGCGCCGCAGACGCCGCGGCTGAAGGCGATGCGCACGCAGGCGACCTTGCCCTGGAACGGGCCGAGGACGAGTTCCTGGTCGTTCTTCGGGTTGACGAGGTAGAAGCCGGCCCAGTTCAGCGTCGGGACGGCGTTGAACACCAGCGCGGAGAACTGCGCCAGGTTGGCAAGCCAGTCGCGCTCGCCGTGCAGCAGGGCCTGGGTCTGGGCGACCAGCGTGTCGTACGAGGCGCGCTTGGCCTCGGCGCCGGACATGTCCAGCATCGGTGTAGGTTCGAAGCTCATGGGGCGGGATTGTGGCGGAGGTCATGCCGGGCGGTCGTGCGTCACGGCGAGAATGCGCCCCGATGCTGGTGCTGGAAGTGGACGGCGTGCGCTACGACGGTCTCCAGCGCCACCGGCAGGCCAGCCCGGAATGCTTCAACGCCTGGGCCCGGCATCCCAGCGGGGCGCGGCTTTTCCCGACGGCGTCGAACGGCTATTACGTGATGCTCAAGCCGCTGCCGCGCGGCCGGCACACGATCAATGTCGGCGGCGCGCTGCCGCGCATGTCGCAAGCCGTCAGCGATACGCTGATCGTCGAGTAGGCCTCGTCAGGCTTCGTCAGGCCGCTTCGGGCTGCGTCGGGCAGACTTCGCCCAGCACGCCCAGCACGCCCAGCACGCCCAGCACGCCCAGCACGCCCAGCGGCAGCACGCACAGGGTGACCCCGTCGAGCGTGAGCGCCAGGCCGAGCTGTCCGCCGACCTGGACGACGCTCGCGGCGCCGCCGCTGGCGGCAGGTCCAGCGGGTGCGGATCCGGTCGGGGATGCCGCCGCCATCGCGCTGATCGGCGGCTGTCGGAGCATCGCCCACAACGCGCGCGGATCGCGCAGGCGCAGGCATTCCAGGTATTGGCGGAAGACGGCGTCCTCACCGGCGTCCGGCTCGACTTTCGGCTCGGCGTCCGCCTGCCGCGCAGCAAGTCCATCCGGGCCGGCGGCCGCCTGATGCAGTCGCGCCAGCGCACGGCGCAGGCGCTGACGGCTGGTCGCCTCGGACCGATCATTCGCGCGGGCGATCTCCGCGTGTTCGACCTCGAACACCTCGTGCAGGAGGAGGGCGGCGCCGTCCATCGGCGTGAGGTGTGCGGCCATCAGTCGCAACACCTGCGCGACTTCCTCCGCCAGCGTCACCACCGCTTCCGCCGAGGGCGCCATGGAGACGGGCCATGTCGAAGTCCATGTCGAAGTCCATGTCGAGCTTGACGTCGACGTCGATTCCGGCGGCTGGTCGTGCGCCGCCTCCAGCCACTGCCGCATCCAGTCCCGTCGCCGCAGGCGATCGATGGCCAGGTGGCGCACCACGGTGAGCAGCCATGCCTGCGCGGCGTTGAGCTCCGTCGGGGCCGCCTCCAGCGCGCGGACGTAGGCGTCCTGCACCGCGTCCTCCGCGTCGGTCGGGCCCAGCAGGCGCGCGGCGGCGCGGACCAGGCCGCGTTGGTCGGCATCCATGAGGGGGTGAGCGCTGTCGTCGTGCATGGGGGGAGCTTGCCACAGGCGACGACAAGGCATCTGCGGCGTCGCTGTCACGCGAGACGCCACTCGTTCGTCAAGGCAGCAGTTCAACCACGAGGAACCGCCCCATGGAGCATCCGACCCCCGCCGCGCCGTCCAGCGACACCGAGCCGCGCACCTCCTACCTGGAGGAAAAGGCCTTCAAGGCCCGCACGCTGCTGATCTTCGGCACCGTCACCGATGTGCTGGCCGCCGATGTCACACGCCGACTCATCGCCCTGGACGCCGAGAGCGCCGATCCGATCGACGTGCTGGTGAGCTCGCCGGGCGGTCATCTCGAATCCGGCGACGCCATCCACGACATCGTGCGCTTCATCGCCGCACCGGTGAACATGATCGGCACCGGCTGGGTCGGCAGCGCCGCCACCCACCTGTACCTCTCGGTGCCGCGCGAGCGCCGCTACTGCCTGCCCAACACCCGGTTCCTCATCCACCAGCCCAGCGGCGGTGCCGGCGGACCGGCAAGCGACATCGCCATCCAGGCCCGCGAGATCATCAAGGCCAGGGAACGCATCGCGCGAACGATCGCGCGAGAGACGGGGAAGTCGCTGGAGGTCGTCCTCGAGGACATCGGGCGCGACCGCTGGCTCTCCGCCGAGGAAGCCGTCGCGTACGGACTGGTGTCCCGGATCATCGAGCGCAAGTCCGAACTCCGGGGCGGTTGAGTCCCGCGGCAGCAATCGCCGGGCCGCTGGGGGCGGGTCGTGCGTTCAAGTCCACAGCGCGGGCTTGTTCACCATCAGGTAGAAGACGACGAGCACGGCGAGGAAGGCCGGGTAGCCCAGGCCTTCCCACCAGCGCGCGTAGCGCCAGTAGAGCGCCGGCAACGGCTGGCCCGCGGCGAGCGCCGCGTCGGCCATCTGCGACAGCCGGATCTGCAGCCACACCACCGGCAGCCAGCATGCGCCCGCGATCACGTAAAGCGCGATCGACAGCGCCAGCCACGGCGTGTCCAGCGTCAATCCAGCCGTCATCGCCATCCACACGCCGGTGACCGGCTGCACGATGATCGCCGGCGTCGTGAACCACAGGTCCGCGCGCTTGACCAGCCGCGCGACCACGGCCTGCGCCGCGATCGAACCGCTGCGGTTCGCGAAGAACAGGTAGAAGGCCGAGCCGAAGCCGGTGCCTGCCAGCAGCACGCTCGACACGATGTGCAGCCACTTGATCACGAGATAGGTGTTCATTGTTTTTCTCTCAGGCCGGTGCGTCCTCGTCGAGGATCAGCAGCAGGATCGCCACCGGCAGGTTCTTGGTCAGGCAGCCCAGCGGGTCCAGCCACAGCGAGGGCAGGATGAGCGTCGCGACCGCCGTCATCAGCAGCATCGTCCCGCCCGCGAGGCGGTAGATCCAGCGCCGGTGCCAGCGCCACATCGCCGCGCCGAGCAGCAGATCGACGAGCGCCCCCGCGACGATGACCGGTGCGATCCAGGCCTCCGGCGTCTGCGCGGCGAGCATCAGGTCGCGGCTGCGGCCGTCGAGCTCGATCAGGCTGGCCGCCCCTGTGGCCAGCCACAGCGCGATGAGCCCGCCGCGCGCGACCACGCGCGTGCGGCGATGCCGGAAGTTCACACGTCCGATGCCCATGCAGCCTCCACGAATTGTTCGATAGGCACCGCCGGCCTCCCGAGCACGCGCTCGAACGCGGCGGCGTCGCCGATGTTGTCCTGCTCCAGCAGGGCGAGGCTTTCGCTGCTCCAGGGCTGGCCGCTGAGGAAGTCGCCCAGACGGGCGCTCCAGCGACTCGGCGCGTCCGGGAGCGGGATGACGCGAGCTGGCTGCAGGTCGCCTCGGCCCCCTCTGCCGCCTTGACCGCGGAGGCCGCCCTGGCCGAGTTGACCGCGCTGGCGCCGCAGTTCCCCGATGAACGCCGCCAGCGGCAGCGCCCGCGGTCCGACGGCGGTCACGATCTCCGGACCGCCGTCCTGCAGAAGGCGCAGCACCGCCAGCGCGACGTCGGGCACCGCGACCGGCTGCACCTGGGCCTGGACGGCCGCCCGCGGCAGCACCAGCACCGGCAGCCGCGCGAGGTTCATGAACAGCGCGGCGCTGGCCCCGCCGCGGCCGAAGACGATGCTCGGGCGCAACACGGTGGCGTCGAGCCGGCCTTCCGCACGCAGATGCAGCAGCACCTCGTCGGCGGCGCGCTTGGTCGTGGCGTAGCGGGTCGGGCTGTGCGCCACGCCGTTCGCGGAGATCTGGACCACCCGCGCCACGCCCGCGCTGGCGCAGGCCTCGAACAGCGCGGCGGGCGCCTGGTGATGCACGGGCTCGAGCTGGCGGCGCGGCGTGTCGCGCAGCAGGCCGACCGCGTTGACCACGGCATCGAAGCCGGTCACGCGGGGAAGCCAGGCCTCGGGCGTCAGGTCTTGCTGGAAGTCCTGCGTGCGGGACGTGCCGGCGGTGACCGCGAGTCCGGCCTCGCGCAACGCCCGGACGACGTGTCGCCCGACGAAGCCGCTGGCGCCGCAGACCAGCACCGATCGGGGCGTTGCCGTATTCACGATGCGCCTCCCGCGGCTGTCGACGGGCGCGCGGCGGCGGACGTGGCCGCGGCGGTGACGGAACCCGCCGCGGCGGCCGCCGGGGCTGACACGCGCGCGCGCTCGCGGAGCATGGCCTGCACGTTCGACCAGACCTGGTTGGCGACGATGGCGACGCTGACAAAGATGCCGGCGGTCACCAGCCACAAGGTGCGGCGCAGGAAGTCGCTCCAGTTCACGTCGGGCTGGTCGCCGTTGCCGAAGGTCAGCATCAGCAGCACCGAGCCGCACAGCGCCAGCACATTGGTCACGCGCCACCAGAATTCGGCGCCGCCGCGGGCGTCGCAGATCATCGTCAGCACCTGCAGGAGGATCGTGCGCAGGTAGCGCAAGGCCAGTAACGGTGCGGCGGCAGCGATCAGCAGGCTGAGGGGCAGGGTCCAGGGGGTCATCACATCACTCCTTGTGGTTGAGGGAACAGTCGGCTTCGCGGCATGAGGTTCCCCGGTTCATCGTCTGTTTGATATTTCAGTAGAGACAGAAATTCGAGATCAAAAAAAGGACCCGATCAGGTCCCGTCGCCGCGCACGAAGCGCTGCACGCTGGCGCCGAGCTTGAGCACCTTCTCCAGCGTCGCTGGCGAGAGCCGCATCATCTCCTCCGACCAGGCGCCCAAGGTCTGCATCAGGCGCAGGCATTCGCGGACGCGGTCCTGGGCGTCGGGGGATTCGTCCTGGAAGCCCTTGTCCTCGACGAGTTCGGACAGCATGCGCACGGTCGGATCGAACTCGCGATGCTTGCGTTCGCGGACGATGGTGCGCAGCAGTTCCCAGACGTCGGCGGTCGTCTCGAAATAATCGCGCCGGTCGCCCAGCACGTGGGTCACGCGGATCAGGTTCCAGCTCTGCAGTTCCTTGAGGCTGGTGCTGACGTTGGAGCGGGCGACGGATAGCGTCTCGGCCAGTTCCTCCGCGTTGAGCGGCCGGCCGTGGAAATAGAGCAGGGCGTGGATCTGCGCCACGGTGCGGTTGACGCCCCAGGCGCTGCCCATCTCGCCCCAGTGCAGGACGAAACGTCGGGCGGTGTCGGTGAGTTCCATGGCGTTGAATGTATACGGACAGAAATTTCTGTCAATACAGAAATTTAAAACCGCCAACCGGCCTGTGAACCGGACCGCCGGAACCGGGAGTGGCCATCGCCGCAAGCTGCCGGCCGGCAGGAAGCTCAGGCAACGGTTGAGGAGTGCCGCCGCGCCGCGTCGTTTCGATACTTTCCGGTTTGAACCTGGGAAGACGGCATGACGGGCAAGACGGCGAGACAGGAGAACGCGACGAAGCCGGGCAAGCAGCACCGGAAGATGGAACGCGCCGAAGACGAAGCGGATCACGCGTCTGAACACGCTGAGCAGCCCATTGAGCAAAAGCTTCCACCACAGGACGAACAGGCCAAACAGGCCGGCAGCGACGGTGCATCGGAGGAGGAGGCCATGGCCTGGGGGACAACGTCGGTCTTGGCCTTCTCCGGTCTTGCGGCCGCTTCAGGAGGAGGAGCAACAGAGCCGGCTGCGAAGCCGCCGTCGATCCCGATCCCGCCGAAGCAGATTCCGCCGACGCAGATCCCCGCCGTGGCCGTGACTCCACCCGAGGCGCCTCCCGTTCTCCCGACCACGTCGACGACCGATTCCACTGTCGAACCGATTCTCAAGCCTCAACCTGAGTCTGCACCACCACCACCACCACCGCCGCCGCCACCACCACCACCGCCGCCGCCGCCGCCGCCGCCGCCGCCGCCACCGCCACCACCGCCGTCGCCAGACCTCCCTCTGCAGCAGACGGGCCGGACGCTGCAACCCGACGTGAAGCCGCAGCCAGAGATCACGCCGAAGCCCGAGGTGCCGCCCAAGCCTCTGCTCCGGGCGCCTGAACTCACGCTTGCGCAGGACAGCGGTCTGACGGGCGACGCCTTGACGCGGAACGGCCAGATCAAAGTCTCTGGCCTGGAGGAGGGGGCGTCCTGGACTTTCAGTCTCGACGAAGGCGTGACGTGGCGTGCCGGGAGTGGATCGGATATCCCGGACGATCTGTTCGAGGGGGACGGCGCCAAGGTCGTGTTGGCGAAGCAGCACTTGGATGGCGCAACGACAAGCCTCGTGGGTCGCCTCGACTTCGTCCTGGACCGCACCCCGTCGTCAACGCCGCATGTCGATCACCGTCGGAGCACGCTCATGAATCGGGAAACCGGCGAGCGCGCCGAGGCCTTCGTCGTGATCGGGAAAGGGGCGGATGAACCGGGACTGCTGCATTGGCAAACCGATGGCGATCTGTCGGACCACTCCGGCGCTTCAAGGTTGGAAGTCCCCATCGACGCTCTGGGCGGCGCGGGGGCCCTGACGTATTGGCATGTGGATGACGCGGGGAACGTGAGTGAGAAGGGAGTTCTTCCTGTCGATGTCGTTCCGCCCGCGAAGTTGACTGTGCAGGCCGTGCATCCTGCGATGCGTGTCAGTGAAGACTCGATCCCCATGCACGCCGGCGATCTGAAGATCCTGGGACTTGAGCCCGATGCCGGGTGGCGTTATCGGATCGACGATGGGGAGTGGACGGATGGGGAGGGGGACACGCTCAGCGACGAGGCGCTGCGCCAGACTGGCAGGCACGAGGTCCTGCTCATGCATGTGGATGTCCATGGGAACGAAAGCGATGTCCACCATCTGCCGATCGAGGTCGCCGGACCGCTCAAACTGCGTCTGAAGAATGACACTGGCCTGACACCGCAGCAGAAGGTCGATCTCGTGACCTCGGACGCCACGGTGGAAGTCCTGGGTGCCGGCGCGCTGCACGGCGCGGTCGAATGCCGGATCGATGCCGGTACTTGGCAACCGCTCGGTGACGGGAAGGTCATCGGAAATTCGCTGTTTCCCGGCGATGGGAAAAGGCGAGTGGAAGTGCGGATCCATGATGCGAACGGGAAGTCGCTCCCCGTGGTGGATCTGCATATCGAGGTGGACCGGACGGCGCCCGACCCGTCGTCGCTGGTGGTTGTGAATGAGCGCGCCAAGGTGAACGCATCTGGCATACCAGTCCAAGGTGGACTGTATTCGCTCACGAATCAAGCACTGGTCCGTCTGCCCGGATTGGAGGAAGGGGCCACGTGGAGTGCCGGACTCTACAAGGAGGACGGCTTCACTTTGATGAGCGAGGTGATGACAGGAAGCGGAGATCGACTTCCCAAGGAGCTATTCAGAGAAGGGCCTCAGTGGATCGGCGCGTGGATCTACGATCGCGCCGGCAACTTTGACGAGGGCATCCAACTGGCGGGCGTCTTTCTGGACACGACACCCCCACCCAAACCGACGTGGAAACTCTTGGAAGCGACTGCTGAGGGCGGGAGGTCGTACTTGCTCGACTCGCCCGGACGTGATGCCCACTTCGAGCACCGCCGCGACGGGGAGTCGACCTGGACCCGTCTGGTGAGCAGTGACTCGTTGACCGGGCCGCTTGAAGTCCGGCAAGTCGATCTCGCGGGCAATGCCAGCGAAGGCGCCTTGTTGGCCTCCCAGCAGATCCTGGACGTCACCGGCGCGTCGCTGAACTCGTCAGTCCTTTGATGGCAGCAGGGTGGCGACACCTCGCATCCAGGACGCTGCCGGTGCACCCAGCCACGCGCGCGCTGCGTCGGATCGCTTCAACTGAAGGTCCAGGAAGGCCACGCTGACCTGCTGTGCCGCCGTCAGGCCGAGCTGCTGCTCATGCAGTTGCCGGTAGTCGGGCACCGCGGGGACCGGCGCCATGCGCGTCGGGCCTTCCTGTCCGCGTCCGCCGCGGCCACCGCCGCCGCGGCGGCCCTGGGGCTGCGACTGGGCCTGCTCCTCGGCGGCGCGGATGCGTTTCTGCTCCCGCTCGACGTCCTCGGGCCGGGCCTCGTTGCCGCCGAGCGCGGCGTGGCGGACCTCGTTCACGCTCAGCAGCCAGCCGCGCGGCGCCGGCATCGCCGCGAACGGCGCCTGGCGCCATGACACGTCGCGCACCAGACCGAGCACGTCGCTGTCGTCCGGGCCCGTCAGGCCGAGCACCGGGATGACGACCTCACGATAGCGCGCGGGGTCCGGCTGCGCGAACACCTGCGGGCTGATCACGATCGCCGCCACGGGTTGCACGCTCTTGAGCGACAGCACCGAGCCGTCCGGCTGACGTTCGCCCGCCACCGCCATCGCCGACTGGGCGCCGAGTTCGTATCCCGCGATCACGGTCTTCGACCAGTCCAGCGAGCGCCACGATGCATCACCCGCACTCGTGCCCGCACCTGGGCCTGGACCCGGCCCCTGGCCTGGACGGCCCAGGCGTTGCGCCTCCGCGAGCAGTTCGTCGAGCCGCGCCAGCCGCTGGCGCATCTGCGCATCGGCATAGTGGCGCCGGCCAAGTGCCGTGAACTCGGCCGAGCGTGCCAGGTCCGACGACCAGGCGGTCGCGTCGTCGTCCAGCGGCTGCACTGTCAGCACGGCATACCCCGCCGCCGCCCAGGCGCGGCGCCAGCGGATGCCGGCGGTCTCGGACTCGCCCAGTCCGGGCAGATACACGATGACCGGGCGCGGCCCGGTCGCCGCGCTGGCCGGCAACGTGAGGCTCAAGCGCACGTCGTCGCCGCGCAGGCGCCACAGCACCGGTTGCATGGTGACCGTTTCGCCCTGCGGCGCGTAGCCGCGGGAGGCGAACTCGCGCTGCTGTTGCTGTTCCTCGAGGCGCGCCTTCGGCGGTCCGCCGCCGCAGGCGGCGAGCAGCACCGCCGCGCCCAGCGCGGTGGCGCATCCGAGGGTCAGGGCGCGAGCACGCGCGCGGGCGCGCAGGCCAGGACGGGTCGAATCGATCATGGGCGGCGACGCTAAGCGGACGATGTCAAGCGGCGATTGCTGGGCCGTGCGCTCAATGCGCCGGCGCCGCCACCGGCGACAAGCCTTCCGGCAGGTCCGCGTTGAAGCGCTGCAGCACGTGCCGGCTCATGCCCTTGGCGAGTTCCTCCTCGCCGTAGAACACGGTGCCCAGCTTTTCCCGGCGCAGCAGCTCGGATTCCTCCTCGCCGTGGGTGCGCAGCACGATCTCGATGCCCGGGTTCAGCTGTCTGGCCGTGTCGGCCATCTGACGCGCCTTCATCGAGTCGGGCACCGCCACCACCAGCATCGCCGCGTTGGCGATGTGGGCCTGGATCAGCACCATGGGCTCGCTCGCGTCGCCGCTGACCGCCGCCATGCCGCGTTTGCGCAGCGCCTCGACGGTCTCGCGGCCCTCGTCGGCGACGACGAAGGGAATGCCGCGCTCGGTCAGGACGTCCGCGATGCGGCGTCCCACGCGACCGTAGCCGACCAGCACGACCTGACCCTCCAGGAACTGGCGATCGGTGGTCTGCGGCAGTTCGGCGTAGGGGTCGTCCCGTTCCTCGAGCTTGCGCGCGAAGGACGAGCGGGCGAGCACCCAGCGCTGGAGCGGTTGGATCATCGCGAACATCACCGGATTCAGCGCGATCGAGATCAGCGCCGCCGCCAGCACCAGGTTCATGCCGGCCTTGGGCAGCAGCCCGAGCTGGACGCCCAGTCCCGCGAGGATGAAACTGAACTCCCCGATCTGCGCCAGGCTGGCCGACACCGTCATCGCCGTGTTCAGCGGATAACGGAACACGATCACCAGCGCGGCCGCGGCGATGGCCTTGCCCAGCATCACGATGGCCACCACGCCGAGCAGGTGCAGCGGCTGGTCGATCAGCGTCATCGGGTCGAACAGCATGCCCACCGACACGAAGAACAGCACCGAGAACGAGTCCCGCAGCGGCAGCGATTCCTGCGCGGCGCGGTGGCTGTATTCGGATTCGCGCATCACCGTGCCGGCGAAGAACGCGCCCAGCGCGAAGGACACGTGGAAGAGTTCGGACGCGCCGTACGCGATGCCGATCGCCACCGCGATGACCATCAGCGTGAACAGCTCGCGCGAGCCCGTGCGCGCCACCTGCCACAGCATCCACGGCAGCACGCGCCGGCCCACGACCAGCATCAGCACGACGAAGGCGGCCATCTGCGCCAGGGTCTCGGCAATGGTGCGCCACAGCGGCGCGGCCTCCGCCCCCGCGCCGGCTTCCATGCCCGGCGTCGTCCCGCCCAGCACGGTGGCCAGCGGCGGCAGCAGCACCAGGATCAGCACCGTGGCCAGGTCCTCGACCACCAGCCAGCCCACCGCGATGCGGCCGTTCATCGACTCCAGCGTGCCGCGCGACTCCAGCGCCTTCAGCAGCACCACCGTGCTCGCGCAGGACAGCGTCAGTCCGAAGACCAGCGCCTGGCCCGCCGGCCAGCCCCACCACATCGCCAGGCCCATGCCCAGCGCCGTGGCGGCGGCCATCTGCACGACCGCGCCGGGCAGCGCGATGCGCTTGACCGCCATCAGGTCCTTCAACGAGAAGTGCAGCCCGACGCCGAACATCAGCAGCATCACGCCGATCTCCGACAGCTGCGCGGCGATGCCGACGTCCGCGACGAAGCCCGGCGTGGCCGGACCGATCGCGATGCCGGCGAGCAGATAACCCACCAGCGCGGGCAGTTTGATCCGCTCGGCGATGAAGCCCAGGATCAGCGCCAGGCCGAAGCCCGCCGCCAGCGTGGAAATGAGGGAGACGTTGTGTTCCATCAGTGCACCGCTCCCGGACCGGCGACGGCGGCGAAGGCCTCGCGGTGACGGGGGCCCTGCGCGAACGCGCCCAGGGCGGCGGCGATCCGGCGCTCCGCGTCCGCCGCGTCGGGCAGCTCGGGGCCGTAGATCTCCATCCAGGTCTGGAAGACCGGATCGTTGTCATGGCGCTGCAGCAGCCGCACCGGCTGCGCCTGACGCGCCTCTTCGAAGGCGGCCAGCGCGGCCGTCAGCTGGTCCGCATGGACGCGGTAGTAGACGTAGAGCTCGACCGGTGCGGTCGAGCGGGCGGCAGGATGGACGGTGGGCGGCGCAGCGGCGCGCGTCGGCGGCGAGGTGTTCATTCAGGTTCTCCGATGACGTAAGGCAGGGAACGGGGGGTGAGGACGGCGCCGGTCGCGCTGCCCAGATGGAGGGTGCCGGACTCCAGCGCGGCGAGCTTGACCTCGGCCAGCAGCAGCGGCCGGCCCTCCTGGCGGCCGAAGCCGGCCACCATGCCCGCGGGCTGCTCCGGATCGGCGCTGTGGAAGATCTCCTGGCCGGGCGTGGCGTCGGCGTCGCTGCCGTCGAGCGCGAACAGGTGGGTGCGGCGCTTGATCGTGCCCCGGTACTGGCTGCGCGCGACGATCTCCTGGCCCGGATAGCAGCCCTTCTGGAAGTTCACGCCGCCCAGCAGCTCCAGGTTGAGCATCTGGGGCACGAACTGCTCGACCGTGCCCTGGCGGACCCAGGCCAGCCCGGCGGTCACGTCCAGGCCCCGCCATTCCTCGGGGTCGATCACGGGCAGCGCCGGTGCAGGCGCGTCGGCGGGCTGCAGCAGCAGGAAACGCGGGGTGAGACCGTCGTCGGGCAGGCGGACGGCCAGCGCTTCCCGGCCGTCGGCCAGGGCCACGCGGCTCACGGACCACACCGTCGCCGGGGTGGCTTCAGCCCCCGCGGCAGCCTGTGTCGCAGTCCCCGTCGCGGCGCCGGCCTCGGCCAGCCAGTCGCGCGCCTGGGCGCCGGACAGCCCCCAGACCGCCCAGGACGCGCTGTCGTCGCTCAGCTTGCACTTGGCGCGCAGAACGAACATCGACAGCCGCTTGACCGTCGCAGGCAGCACCTCGGCGGGCAGGGCCAGCAGCACGGACTGGTCGTCCGGCTTCACGGCCAGCATGGTCGCGAGCAGCCGTCCCTTGGCCGAGCAGTAGCCCGCCAGCCGGGCCTGCGCACCGGTCTGCAGGGCCAGGTCTTGCGTCAGCTGGGTGTGCAGGAACTTGGCGGCTTCCTCGCCCTGGGCGCGGATCACGCCCCAGTCGGCAAGCCGGACGGCGCCGAGCGCCGAGGACGGCACGGGCGGTGTAGCGTGGTGGAGGTCTTCGATCATGGTCCGATTATCATCAGCCCCCGCATTTCACGGAGGGCCCCGGGTCTTGTCACGCGCGAAAAACAGATCTCGCGGCACCGCGAGAAAAACGAAGAAGCAGTCGGGCCGCATCGGACGCTGGCTGCTGTCCGCGCTGGTGGCGGGCGTGGTGCTGCTCGGCGGCGGCGCGGGCGCGCTCTGGTGGTGGCTGCAGGCACCGCTGGTGCTGGAGAAGCCGGGCATCGAACTCTCGATCGAGCCCGGCACGCCGCCGCAGCAGGTCGCGCAGGCCTGGGTCGCGGCCGGGGTGCGGACCGATCCGCGCTTCCTGTACGCCTGGTTCCGCTATTCGGGACAGGCGCGGAAGATCCGCGCCGGCAGCTACGAGATCCATGCCGGCATCACGCCGCGCGAGCTGCTCGACAAGATGGTGCGCGGCGACCAGGTGCTGGAACAGCTGCGCCTGATCGAGGGCTGGAACTTCCGCCAGCTGCGCGCCGCGATCGCGGCCGCGCCGGCTTTGAAGCAGACCACCGCGGCCATGACGGACGAGCAGATCATGGCTGCGCTCGGCGCGCCGGGCCAGGCGCCCGAGGGACGGTTCTTCCCGGACACCTACGCCTACAGCCGGGGCGTGAGCGATCTGACGGTGCTCAAGCGCGCACACGCGCTGATGCAGAAGCGGCTGGAGAGCGCCTGGGCCGGCCGCGGCGACGGCCTGCCGCTCAAGAGCGCCGACGAGGCGCTGATCCTGGCCTCCATCGTCGAGAAGGAGACCGGCGCCGCGGCGGATCGCGGCCTGGTCGCGGCCGTGTTCGTCAACCGGCTCAAGGTCGGCATGCCACTGCAGACCGATCCGACGGTGATCTACGGACTGGGGACGGACTTCGACGGCAACCTGCGCAGGACCCACCTTCAGACGGACACGCCGTTCAACACCTACACCCGGGGCGGCCTGCCGCCGACGCCGATCGCGATGCCGGGCCTGGCCGCGCTGCAGGCCACGCTGCATCCGACGCCGTCCAAGGCGCTGTACTTCGTGTCGCGCGGAGACGGCAGCAGCCAGTTCAGCGAGGATCTGGCCGCGCATAATCGGGCGGTCAACAAGTACCAGCGCGGCCGCTGAGCGCCCGCGCTTCGCTTTTTCCGCAGTTTCTTCGCTGTTTTCCATCCGGGTTCCGAGCGAGCCGAGTTCGAGAGAGCACCACGCGTGAGCGGTCGATTCATCACCTTCGAAGGCATCGACGGGGCAGGCAAGTCCACCCACATCGAGTCCGTGGCCCAACACCTGCGCCAGCGCGGCGCCGAACTGGTCCAGACCCGCGAGCCCGGCGGCACGCCGCTGGCCGAGTCGCTGCGCGGACTGTTCCTGCACCAGGACATGGACGGGCTGACCGAGGCGCTGCTGGTCTTCGCCGCGCGGCGCGACCATGTGCAGCGCGTCATCGCGCCGTCGCTGGCGCTGGGCCAGACGGTGCTGTGCGACCGCTTCACCGACGCGAGCTTCGCCTACCAGGGCGGCGGCCGCGGCATGGACCTCCAGGTGCTGACCACGCTGGAGCAGTGGGTGCAGCAGGGGCGCCAGCCGGACCTGACCTTCTGGTTCGACGTCGATCCGGCCATTGCCGCGCAGCGCCGGGCGCAGGCCCGCGACGCGGACAGGCTGGAACAACTGGACTTGGATTTCTTCGCGCGGGTGCGGGCCGCTTACCAGCGTCGGGCCGAGGCGTCCCGGGGACGCATCGTCCGCATCGACGCGGGCGACACGATTGACGGCGTCGCGGGCCAGATCCGCGCCGAACTGGAGCGTCGCGGATGGTGACCGCTTCGGCCATGACCGCCGATGGCGTCGCCGCGCTGGCCGAGGGCGGCCAGCTTCCGCTGCCCTGGCTGGCCGCGCCGCTTCAGCAGGCGCTCACGCAGGGGCGCAGCCACGCGATGCTCTTGCAGGGGCCCGCGGGCGTCGGCCAGTTCGACCTGGCGCTGCTGCTGGCGCAGGCCTGGCTCTGCGAAGCCCGCCCCTCGACCGACCAGCCCGGCTGCGGCCGTTGCGCCAGTTGCCACCTGCTGCGCTCGCGTTCGCATCCCGACTTCCAGGTCCTGCTGCCGGAAGCGCTGCGCGAGACCCTGGGCTTCGGCGCCATGGAAGCGGAGGGCGAGGGCGCTTCCTCGGCCAAGGCCAGCAAGACCAAGCCCAGCCGCGAGATCAAGATCGAGGCGGTCCGTCAGACGCTGGCCTTTTCGCAGGTCAGCGCGGCGCGGGGCAAGGCCAAGGTGGTCGTGGTCTATCCGGCGGAAGCCTTGAACACGGTGGCCGCCAACGCGCTGCTGAAGACGCTGGAGGAACCGGCCGGCCTGCTTCGCTTCGTGCTGGCCAGCGCCGCTCCCCAGCAACTGCTGCCGACGATCCGCAGCCGCTGCCAACCGCTGCAGATGGCCTTGCCCCCGCGCGACGCGGCGCTGGCCTGGCTGACGGGGCAGGGCGTCGACCAGGCGGGCGTCCTGCTGGACGCCACCGGCGGCCGCCCGCAGGAAGCCCTGCAGTGGAGCGAGGAGGGCATCGCCGCCCGGACCTGGCTGGAGCTGCCGCGCCGGATCGCCAAGGGTGAGGCCGTGGCGCTGACCGAGTGGCCGGTGCCGCGCGCGATCGCCGCGATGCAACGGCTGGTGCACGACTTGATGCGCATTGCGCACGGGGCCGGACCGGCCTACTTCCCGCGCGACGCGCTGCCCAAGCTGCCGGCGGTGCGGTCCGCGCTGGACCAGTGGGCCCGGACGCTGCAGCAGGCGGCCAGGCATGCCGACCACCCGCTCAACGCCGGGCTGCTGATGGAGTCGCTCGTGGCCCAGGGACAACAGGCGATGCGCCCGGCCCGTTGAAGCGACCGACCATCCGCCAAGCCATCCGCAGATCCTGGCGCTGGTCGATCTGGTAACCAAGTCTGACCCCCGGGCGTGGCGAGTAGACTTGGCGCCATGAGCGAACTCACCCTGAAACCGATGAGCACCACGCCCCCCGCGTCCGCCCCCGTCCCGGCTCCCGCCGGCGGTGCCCGACCCAGCGTGATCCAGCTGGTGTTCAAGGAGAAGGGCGCGCTCTACGCGGCCTACATCCCGATCTTCTCGGAAGGCGGCGTCTTCGTGCCGACGACGCGCGACTACAAGCTGGGCGAGGACATCTACCTGCTGATGACGCTGCCCGAGGACCCCAACCGTTACCCGGTCGCCGGCAAGGTGGCCTGGCTGACGCCGGCCAACGCGTCGGGGGGCCGCACGCAGGGCGTCGGCGTGCGTTTCCCCGGCGACGAGAAGACCCGCGTCATCAAGCTCAAGATCGAGGAACTGCTGGGCACGGCGATCTCCTCGGCCAAGCCCACCCAGACGATCTAGACGGTGTACATCGATTCCCATTGCCACTTGAGCTTCCCCGAGCTCCAGTCCCAGCTTCCTGACCTGCTCGCCGCCATGGAGGCTGCGCAGGTGACGCAGGCTGTCTGCATCTGCACGACGATGGAGGAGTTCCCGGACGTCCGCGCCCTCGCCGAGGCGCACCGCCAGCTGTTTGCGACCGTCGGCGTCCATCCGGACAGCGACGAGGTCCATGAGCCCAGCGTCGACGAGCTGGTCGCCGGCGCCGCGCATCCCAAGGTCGTCGCCATCGGCGAGACCGGGCTGGACTACTACCGCCTCAACGGCCGGACCGTCGAAGAGATGGAATGGCAACGGGAGCGCTTCCGCA
>NZ_JARVXN010000007.1:0-197080 GCF_048957715.1 Mitsuaria sp. CC2
GATCCACACCCGCTCCGCGGCCGAAGACACCCTGCGCCTGATGCGCGAAGAGGATGCCGGCCAACCCGGCGGTGTCGTCCATTGCTTCACCGAGACCATGGACGTCGCCAAGGCGGCGCTGGATCAGGGGTTCCATATCTCGTTCTCCGGGATCGTGACCTTCAAGAACGCGGCGGATCTGCGGGAGGTCGCCAAGATCGTGCCGGCCGACCGCATCCTGATCGAGACCGACAGCCCCTACCTGGCCCCGGTTCCCTACCGCGGCAAGCTGAACCAGCCGGCCTACGTGCCGCACGTGGCCAAGCTGATCGCGGAAGTCCGCGGCGTGCCGGTGGAGACGCTGGCGGAGCAGTGCACCGCGAACACGCGGCGCCTGTTCCAGCTGCCGGAAGCGGCCTGAGATGACGGTGCGTCGGTGCCGTGGCGGATCGGGACGTCGCGCGGCGTCTGGCTCGGGGCTCGTGCTCGCCGGGCTGATCCTGTCGGCGAGCCCGTACGCGACCGTCCTGGCGCAGGGCCGCCTGGGAACCCAGGCGCCCGCATCCTCCGCGGCGTCCGAGACCGGTGCGCCGCCTGAACTCCATGTTGCCGCCCGCAACGACCATGCGTCCACCGTGATGAAGCTGCTGCTGGCGGGCGTCGACCCCAACGTCCGCGATGCGCAGGGCAATACCGCCCTGCACGTGGCGATCCGCGAGGAGTCGGGCAAGGCTTTCGACACCCTGCTGAAGAGCCCCGGCACCGACGTCAGCGCGATCAACCAGGCCGGCGAGACGCCGCTGATGCTGGCGGCGCTCAAGGGCCAGCTGGACTGGGTCAAGGAATTGGTGAAGCGCGGCGCCTTCGTCAACGAGCCGGGCTGGTCGGCGCTGCACTACGCGGCCGCCGGGCCCAGCGAGCAGGTCGTGCGCTGGCTGGTGGTGGAAGGCGCCGATATCGACGCCCGCTCGGCCAACGGCACGACGCCGCTGATGATGGCGGCCGGTTACGGCGGCCTCAGCGGCGCCGAGGTGCTGATCGCCGCCGGCGCGGACGTCACGCTGCGCAACGATCACCAAATGACGGCGGCCGACTTCGCCCGCCGTGCCGGCCAGGACGAGATGGCCGAGAAGCTGGACAAGCTGGCCCAGGCGCGGCATCGGTCACACCCGAACACCTCGCGCTGAGGTCGTCGTGAGGCGGCTGCTGGCATTCCCCTAGGAATCCGTCTGACACGCGGTTTGGCCCGCCACCCACTGTCGGCGGACCGGGGCGGTCCCTACAGTTCATTCCATGCCGACACGGTGTCGGCGACCCCCAGGCCCTCGCAAGCTGGCCCTTCGGAATCGACTGAATCCCCCTGGAGACCGACATGCAGACCACGACCCAAGCCTTCGCCGCCAACCCGTTCGCCATGCTGCTCGATCCGGAGCGCGTCGTCCACGAAGTGGCTGCCTCCGAGCGTCTGTCCCGTCTGCGCAGCCGCGTCTACCGCCCCCTGGACAAGCCGCTGATCGCGCACGTCGGTGCCGCCGACCAGGCCGCCTTCGACGAGGAAGTGGACGCCGCGGAACTTTCCGACGCCGACCTGCTGCCGCTGGACGATGAGTCGGCCGACGGCGTCACGCTGAGCGCGTGATCGCTGCCGGGGCAGGGAACCCGTCGTCAGAGGCCTTGTCAGCCGAGTCTGACTTTCGCTTCCGACAGCCGACTACACCCGCCGCCCCGCGATCTCCCTAGCATGACGCTCATCAAGGTCGACTTATCGTGTGACCGAGCCCCACAGCCCTCCTGGAGACTGTCATGCGCTGCCCCAGAGCCCTTTCCGTCCACCCCGCAGACTTCCTGAGAGCCGGGCGGCTTGCTGTCGAGAGTCGCTGGCAGTTGACGGCCGCTTCCAGCCTCCCGATCCTGGCGATCGGCCTGCTCCTGGCCTTGGGCGGCTGTGCCTCGATGAACGGCGGCGAGACCGCCGCTACGACACCCAACGCCCCCGTCGGCGCCGCGCCGGGCGCAGCGCCGTCGGTGATCGGCGGCAACATCTGGTCCGTCCAGATGGAGGAGCGCCGTCAGTCGCTGCTCCAGACCGGCGCCGGCGTGGGCATCAGCGTTGCCCGTACGCCGGACAACCAGCTCAAGTTGAGCGTGCCCGCCGACGCCTCTTTCGATATCGGCCGCTCCGAACTCAAGCCCGCGCTCCGTCCGGTGCTCGACGAAGTCAGCCGCAATCTGGATGACGCCGTACGCCTCACGATCGTCGGCCATACCGACAGTTCGGCAGGGGATGCGGTCAATGGCCCGCTGTCGCTGGATCGGGCGGAGGCGGTGCGTGAGTATCTGGTCCACCACGGCGTCCGGCGCGGCCGGCTGCTGGTGGAAGGCCGTGGTGGCCGGCAGCCCGTGGCGAGCAACGCCACTGAGGCCGGGCGGGCCGCCAATCGTCGGATTGAGATTTTCCTGTCGCAACCCGCGTCCTAAGTTGTCATCAAACACGGGAGTTGAGTCATGAATGCCTTCTGCCCCCGAAAGGTCCTCCGCGCCGCGTTGATGCCGGCGACCCTGTCACTGGCCGCGATCGGTGCTGTCGCGCAGGCGGCCCCGGCGGTCGAGGCGACGCCGAGTTCGCTCGACGATCATGTCGAGCTCTCCGGTCGCAGTCTGGCGGAGCGGACGCGCCAGGCGTCCCTGCGCGACGCTTCTTCCGGATCCCGATATACGGTGACGCAGAGCGCCGCAGAACCTCTGGCGACCGCGAACCAGTCGGCTGGCGCCGCCGGTTGGTACGGGCGGTCCCCGCTGGCCACGCAGACCATGCTCTGGGGCAAGCCGTTGTCCGGCAGCGGCCTTCGTTGGGGCGTGGGCGTCGAGCAGCGGGGTGCCGCGCTCGGCGGGGGGCTTTATGCGACGCCTTACCAGAACATGCGTCCCGGTGCTGCCGGCGATGCCGGCGTGCTGGTCGGATTGGCGGTGCCGACAGGCACGCGCTCCCATGCGTTCGTCCAGACGTCGCTGCTGGAAGCGCAGCGTGCACAGATCGACGACCTGAACGTGCCGGGGATCAACAATCGCGATCAGCGCCAGGTACGCGTCGGTCTCTCCTTCACCAGCCGCAAGCCCTACGCGGACCTGCGCAAGGGCTTCAAGATGGAACTCAGCGGGCAGTCGTCGCTGACCTTCCGCCCACGTGGTGGACGCGTCGGCGTGACCTTCCAGAAGATCTGGTGAGACGACCGGCGGGGGCGAGATCCGTTCCCACCGAGCAGCTACGAAAGCCGGCGCAAGCCGGCTTTTTCCGTTGTGGCGAGCGCGTTCTGGCATGCGGTAGGTCCTCTCCTACAGCACATGGGTTGCGGCTCCGACGTGCGCTCGCGGTGCGGGACTGCCCGCCGCGGACGGACCAGTCCCTAAAGTTCATTCCATCGCGGCACGGTGCCGCGCAGGAGAACCGAGATGCTGCACTACGCCGTCGTCTTTTTCGTCATTGCCTTGATCGCCGCGCTGTTCGGCTTTGGCGGCATCGCCGCTGGCGCCGCGAGTATCGCGAAGATCCTTTTCTTCGTTTTCGTGATCATGGCTGTCGTCACCTTCGTGATGAGCCTGTTGCGAAAGTGATGGGGTCGGACCACCGCCGACCCTGACTGACTGCCTCCAACAACAAACAAAGGATGACCATGAACAAGCCCGCAACCACTGCACTGATCGCCGCTGCCTTGAGCCTGTGCGCCGGCATGGCGAACGCCGCCAACTTCTCCAAGTCGGTCTATGACGGCGCGAAGGACGACATCAAGAAGACCTACAAGGTCGACAAGGATGCGTGCGATCAGCTGTCGGGCAATGCGAAGGACATCTGCGTCAAGGAAGCCAAGGGCCGCGAGGACGTGGCGCTCGCCCAGCTCGAATACAACTACAGCGGCAATTCCAAGGACGAGGCCAAGCTGATCGAGGCCCGCTACGAGGCGCGCTACGACGTGGCCAAGGAGCGCTGCGACGATCGCTCGGGTGAAGCGAAGGACGTGTGCCAGCGTGAAGCGAAGACGTCCTACGAGAAGTCCAAGGCCGAACTCAAGATGAACAAGAAGGTGGCCGCGGCGGTCGATGACGCGGAGGAAACCCGTGTGAAGGCCGACTACAAGCTGGCTTCCGAAAAGTGCAACACGCTGTCCGGCGATGCGAAGGACGTGTGCGTGAATTCGGCCAAGGCGCGCTACAACCAGCGCTGAACGGTCGGAAACGATTCAATCCCCGGCGGGGGGCGTTGTCGATCAGCGATCGGTTACGCCTGACGTTGCACCGGCGGATACGGGCCCGAAAACTCGAACATTGCCCGGATCCCCCTGTCGACACCCATTGGAACGGCGCCCCTCGGGGCGCCGTTTTTCTTGATTCCTCGGATGGGTGCTCCGAACTTGGATCATTTGGCTGACAGGGCGACGATCTGGGGAGGCGGACGAAATCAATGGGTGTCGTTGCCTGACTCGGACTCAACAGCGGAAGTGATGGTCGGGGCAGGCTCTGGCGCCGGTCGTACCGCTGCGGGAAGTCCCTGGTCGTCCACGGACCAGACGGGGGCGGTGAGGATCATCGCGCTCGCGGCGGCGGCCAGGATGATGCAGACCACCGTGGCCGCCACGCGGCCGGCACTTCTCGACTGCGTCGGGATTTCAGTGATCACGGGACACCTCCGCATCGCGCACGAGCGCGCCGAAAAGGACGGAAGCCGAGCCAGTGGTCCGCGCCGGGCGGGCCAGCCAGCGGGCGGTCACCTGGATGAGGAAGGAAAGGCGATGCATCGGGGAACTCCATGAGCAAGCTTCGGAGCGAAGCGGAGCGCTCATGGTCGGAATCCCTTGCGGAAAGGCCTATGGCCTTCCTTGGTTGCAGTTGCAAACCAAGTGACAGATCGAGGTGGGTGCCCCACCGAAACAAGGAATCAGGCCAGGCCGGCCTTGTCCAGACCGAAGGCCTTGTCCTGCGAGCCAGGCACGCTCTGGAAGGCCACGTTGAGGCGGTTCCAGGCGTTGATCGACGACACCAGCCAGGTCAGGTCGCAAAGGTCCTTCTCATTGAACTGTTCCCGGACCTCGGCATAGACGGCGTCGGAGACGCCGGTGTCGGGGATCCGGGTGAGCGTCTCGGTCCATAGCAGCGCGGCACGCTCGCGGGCCGAGAACAGTGGCGACTCGCGCCAGAGGGCGACGTGGTGCAGGCGCAGCGCGCGTTCGCCGCCGATGACGGCCTGCTTGACGTGCATGTCCAGGCAGAACGCGCAGCCGTTCAGTTGCGAGGCGCGGATCTCGACCAGGCACTGCAGGGCGTGCTCGACGCCGCTCTCCTTCAGGGCCATGGACAGGTCGACCAGCTTCTTGAAGGCGACGGGGGACTGCTGCATGTAGTTGAGACGTTGACTCACGGTGGGCTCCTGGATGTAGGGCTGATAAAGAAGGGCAGTTGTCCGTAAGACGGAGCAGCCGACCCGCTTGTGACATCGCCCAGCGCCCAAGCAGGCGGATCGCCTCGCTAAACTGGTCGGCGCCCGCCCAAGAAGGCCCAGAACACTTCGTGCCGTGACCGCTCCAGCCACTCCGTCTTCCCCCCCAGCCGGCACTGCGCCGACCCCCAGGCCCAGCGTCTTCCGCCACCCCGGCTTCACGGCGTTCCTGATCTGCCGACTCGCGGCGGTCTTCGCCGGCCAGATCCAGGCGGTGGTCGTCGCCTGGCAGGTCTACGACCTCACCCGGGAGCCGCTGGCGCTGGCCTATGTCGGACTGGCGCAGTTCATCCCGATGCTGCTGCTCCTGCTGCCGGCGGGGGACCTGATCGATCGCTTCAGCCGCAAGCCGATCCTCGCGATCAGCTGGGCCGTGAGCGCGAGCTGCAGCCTGGCGCTGTGGTGGCTGTCCGGCCACGGCCATGCCGGCGTGACCGGGATCTATGCCGTCCTGGTGCTGTTCGGTTGCGCTCGGGCCTTCTCCGGGCCGGCCTTGCAGAGCCTGCTGCCGCAGATCGTGCCGCGCGAGCAGCTGGCGCAGGCGATCGCCGCCAACAGCATGCTGATGCGCGTGGCCAGCATCGGCGGTCCATTCCTGGGCGGGCTGCTGTACGCGTTCGGCGGATCGGGCCTGACCTATCTCGTGTGCCTGGTCTGCTTCGCGCTGGGCACCGCTTTGCTGGTCGGCGCGGTGCCGGTGCGTTTCGCGGCGCCGCCGTCGCCCGCCGGCGGGAACATCTGGCAGCGCTTCGGCGCCGGTATCCACTTCATCCGATCGCGGCCGATCATCCTCGGCACGATCTCGCTGGACCTGTTCGCCGTGCTGCTGGGCGGGGTGGTCGCGCTGCTGCCGATCTACGCCCACGAGGTGCTGCACGCCGGGCCGGAAGGGCTGGGTGCGTTGCGCAGCGCGATGGCCGTGGGGGAGGTCACCGCCGGTTTCTATCTGAGCCTGCGCCCGTTCAACCGCCACGTCGGCAGGACCATGTTCGTCGCGGTCGCGGTGTTCGGGCTGGCCAACCTGGTGTTCTCGCTGTCGACCACCTTCTGGCTGTCGTTCGCGGCCTTGGCCATCGCCGGAGCGGCGGACATGGTCAGCGTCTACATCCGTGGCGCGCTCGTGCAGTTCTCGACGCCGGATGAGATGCGCGGTCGTGTCAACGCGGTGAACATGCTGTTCATCGGGTCGTCCAACGAGCTCGGCGAGTTCCGAGCCGGCAGTGCCGCCGCGGCGCTGGGCGCCGTGCCGGCCGCCGTGACCGGCGCGGTGTGCACGCTGGGTGTCGTGGCGGCGTGGGCGGCGTTGTTCAAGCCCCTGCGCACGGTGGACCGGTTCGAGGAAGCCAGCCCCGCGGTCACGCGCTGATCAGCCGCTGATCAGTATCTCCCGCGCAAAAAAGAGCCGCGCCGACCCAGGGGGTGCAGCGCGGCAACAGGGGAGGATGCAGTCTGATGTGGCAAGCAGCGAGCCTGCCGTCCAAACGCCTCGGCGCGCGAGCGCCTGTCGGTCGGTCGCGCGGGAGGCAAGTGCCTCAGTGGCTGTTGCGGCCGCGGACGGCCGGCGGCAGGTAATCCTTGCCGACCATCGCACGGGCGAACAGATAGTTGTGTCGGGCTCGGGTGGGAAGGCTGTCCAGATCGACGTGGCCTTGCGGATCGCACGGGAAGGACATCCCGCGGCCAGAGTCGAAGATGGATTCGAAGCGGATCTCGAACTGCGACGCGGCGGCGTCTGCGGCGATCTGGAGGCTCATTGGATTCTCCTGGTGAGTGCCTTTGCTCTGACTATCGGCGCTGGGCCGGTCGCTTCCCATAAGCGCAGCGCGGTGCGCGGTGTCGGTGCGGGGAGGTGCTCCCTGTCCGACGTCGTCCTACAGCTTGTGGGCACAACGGAAGTGCGTTCGGCGACGTTGACGGTGCGGTCGGAATCCGCCCAGGACTTCACACAGTTTTGCAGAACGCGACAGGCGCGGCGCTTGCTGTGGGACAGCACCTACAGCGCGTCGCGGTGGCCGCCGCTTCGCCGGCGCATCGCCGACGGCGACCATGCGTCATCGCAACCTGATCCCGCTGCGGTTCGAGGTCACCATGGACGACAACATGCTCATGCTGATGACGTTGGCCACCTGCACGGCGACCGCCTTGGCGGTGCGCATGTGGCAGTGGCTCGATGAACTGCCGCGGGACGCTTCCCAGGAGGACCTTCCATGAGCGCCCGACCACCCCTGCCGCCCGAGCATCCTGCCGACGCTTCCACGGTCGATACTTCCGTGGAGCGCCATGCCGATGAAGATCAGCCGTTGAGCCAATCCGCCTTCATCTGCGGCGAGGTGACCTACCGCACCGGTGACGGTCCGATGATGGTCATCCGTCCGGGCGCCGTGCAGGTCGAGGTCAACGAGCACGACGTCACCCTGGGCTGGGAGGACGGCGATTCGCGGATGAGCGCGCTGATGCCGCGCAGCGAATACGCCCGCTTCATCGGCACCGGCGCGATCAAGCCTGTCGTGACGCACCGGCCGGACGACGGGCAGACCGGCGAATCGGCTGCCAGCGCGCAGCCTGAGCTGGACAAGGCACAGGGCAAGCCGGGGCACTGACCTCGACGCGGACCTGACTCGCAGGTTCGGTCCCGCAATGAAAAACGCCTCGGGGATCCGAGGCGTTGTTGTTTGCGGCGAGATGGCCGCCAACGTGGGCGGTCAGTCGCGGTCGCCGCCGAAGATGCCGAGCAGCTGCAGCAGCGCGGTGAACACGTTGTACAGGTCCAGGTAGATGTTCAGCGTGGCGCTGATGTAGTTGGTCTCGCCGCCGTCGATGACGCGCTTGACGTCCACCAGCATGAAGGCAGAGAAGATGCCCAGCACGGCGACCAGCAACGCCAGGTGCACGCCGGTCGATTGGAGGAAGACGTTGGCGACGCCGGCGATCATCGCGATCACGGCGCCGACGAACAGGAACTTCTGCAGGCCGGAGAGGTCGCGCTTGACGACGGTGGCGAGCGAGGCCATCGCGAAGAAGATGCCGGCGGTGCCGCCGAAGGCGGTCATGATCAGCGTGCCGCCGTTCTTGAAGCCCAGGATCGCGGCCAGCAGACGCGACAGCATCAGGCCCATGAAGAAGGTGAAGGCCAGCAGCGAGGCGACACCGGCGGCGGAATTCTTGGTCTTCTCGACCAGGAACATCAGCCCGAATGCGCCGACGAAGAACAGGATCATGCTCGCGCCGGTGCCCATGGCGGCGAGGAAGCCGGTGGAGACGCCGATCCAGGCCCCGAGCACGGTCGGGATCAGCGACAGCGCCAGCAGCGCATAGGTGTTGCGCAGGACGCGCTGACGGTCGGCGGACAGCGACGAGCCATAGCCGCCGGTGTTGAGATCGATGATGCGGTCGTTCATGTGCGTGCGCCCCATGAAGTGAGAGTTGCTGTCGATTGTAGGCGAGGGCCTTAAGGCTTCGTTAAAGTGATCGTCTTTCCTTCAATGATCCGACGAGGCCGCAGATGAAACAGAAGCCCTTCCTGACCCTGGACGACGTCAAGCGCATTGCGGCCGCCGCGGAAGCCGAGGCGCTGAAGAACAACTGGGCGGTGACCATCGCCATCGTCGACGACGGCGGCCATCTGCTGTGGCTGCAACGCCTGGACAACGCGGCGGCCACTTCGGCCGTGATCGCGCCCGCCAAGGCCAGGACGGCCGCCCTGGGGCGTCGCGAATCCAAGGTCTACGAGGACATCGTCAACAACGGCCGCAACGCGTTCCTCAGCGTGCCGCTGGAGGGGATGCTCGAAGGCGGCGTGCCGGTGCTCGTCGAAGGCTTCTGCGTCGGCGCGGTCGGCGTCAGCGGCGTGAAGTCGAATGAAGACGCGCAAGTCGCCAAGGCAGGCATCGCCGCCTTGGGTTGAGCCCACGAGGTCCGTGGTCGATCGGGGACGGCAAGGCGCGAGGTTTCGGCGCTTGACGCCGGGGCCTTGCGCCTTGGCGGCCAAGCGCGCCGGAGTGTGCAGTCAAGGGCTGCCGACCATGTCCTCCTGATGACCCGTTTGCGCAAATCTTCTCCGTGAATACCCTGGCGGGTTATACTCGTCAGGTTTACCCGCAACCTACCGCGTCCCGCACACTTCACCCCCGATCGTCATCCCCGATCGCATTGGATCCCACTCGGATCGACTCCCTCCCAGGAGACCCGGTCGCACCCGCGCGCCAGCCGTCCATGGCGCGTGCCGGCGGCGATTCCAGGGCCCTGAAGCAGAGCCGGGCGCGCGCACAACAACGGAGTTTCCCGTGCTGCCCGATCTGCTTTCCGCTCCTCCCGCGATTCTTGCCCTGGCAGACGGCACGGTCTTCAAGGGTTCCGCGCTCGGCGCCGCCGGCCGGACCGTTGGTGAGGTGGTGTTCAACACCGCGCTCACCGGCTACCAAGAAATCCTCACCGACCCCAGCTACTGCCGCCAGATCGTCACCCTGACGTATCCGCACATCGGCAACTATGGCGTCAATGACGAGGACGTCGAGGCGTCGAAGATCTTTGCCGCTGGCCTGATCATCAAGGAGGCGCCGGTCCTCGACTCGAACTTCCGCAAGGGCCGCACGCTGCGCCAGTACCTGAAGGATGAGGGCACCGTCGCCATCGCCGATCTGGACACGCGCCGCCTGACGCGCGTGCTGCGCGAGAAGGGCGCCCAGAATGGATGCATCCTGGCGCTGAACGCCGGCGAGCAGATCACCCAGGCGCACATCGACGAAGCCGTCGCGTTGGCCAAGGGCGCTCCGAGCATGGCGGGCCTGGACCTCGCCAAGGTCGTGAGCCGCACCGAGCGCGAGGTGTGGACCGAGACAGAGTGGACGCTCGGGAAGGGCTACGGCGAGCAGACGGCGCCGAAGTTCCACGTGGTCGCCTATGACTTCGGCGTCAAGAGCAACATCCTGCGCATGCTGGCCTCGCGCGGCTGCCGGATCACCGTGGTGCCGGCGCAGACACCAGCTTCGGAGGTCTTCGACCTCGAGCCGGACGGCGTGTTCCTGTCCAACGGCCCCGGCGATCCGGAGCCTTGCGACTACGCGATCAAGGCCACCGCGCAGCTGATCGAGGCCGGCATCCCGACCTTCGGCATCTGCCTGGGACACCAGATCATGGCGCTGGCCTCCGGCGCAAAGACCTTCAAGATGAAGTTCGGCCACCACGGCGCGAACCACCCGGTGAAGGACCTCGACAACGGCCGCGTCAGCATCACCAGCCAGAACCACGGTTTCGCGGTCGATCCCGACACGCTGCCGCCCCACCTGCGCGCGACGCACGTCAGCCTGTTCGACGGCACGCTGCAGGGCCTGGCCCGCACCGACAAGCCCGCGTTCTGCTTCCAGGGCCACCCGGAAGCGAGCCCCGGCCCGCACGACATCTCGTATCTGTTCGACCGCTTCATCGGTCTCATGTCCAAGGCCTGATGAAGAGGGAGACGACTCATGCCCAAGCGTTCTGACATCAAAAGCATCCTCATCATCGGCGCCGGTCCGATCATCATCGGCCAGGCCTGCGAGTTCGACTACTCGGGCGCCCAGGCCTGCAAGGCGTTGCGCGAGGAGGGCTACAAGGTCATCCTGGTGAACAGCAACCCGGCGACGATCATGACGGACCCGGACACCGCGGACGTCACCTACATCGAGCCGATCACCTGGCAGGTGGTCGAGAAGATCATCGCCAAAGAGCGTCCGGACGCGATCCTGCCGACCATGGGCGGCCAGACCGCGCTGAACTGCGCGTTGGACCTGCACAAGCACGGGGTGCTGGACAAGTACCAGGTCGAGATGATCGGTGCCAACGAGCACGCGATCGAGAAGGCCGAAGACCGTCTGAAGTTCAAGGACGCGATGACCAAGATCGGGCTGGGTTCGGCCCGCTCGGGCATCGCGCATTCGCTGGAAGAGGCCTGGTCGGTGCAGAAGCGCATCCATGCCGAGATCGGCGGCGCGGGCTTCCCGATGGTGATCCGTCCCAGCTTCACGCTGGGCGGCACCGGCGGCGGCATCGCCTACAACCCGGAAGAGTTCGAGGAGATCTGCAAGCGCGGTCTCGACCTCTCGCCGACGAACGAGCTGCTCATCGAGGAGTCGCTGATCGGCTGGAAGGAATACGAGATGGAAGTGGTCCGCGACAAGGCGGACAACTGCATCATCGTGTGCTCGATCGAGAACCTGGACCCGATGGGCATCCACACGGGTGACTCCATCACCGTGGCGCCGGCGCAGACGCTGACCGACAAGGAATACCAGCTGCTGCGCAACGCCTCGATCGCGATCCTGCGCGAGATCGGCGTCGACACCGGCGGTTCGAACGTGCAGTTCTCGATCAACCCGGTCGACGGCCGCATGGTCGTGATCGAGATGAACCCGCGCGTGTCGCGCTCGTCGGCGCTGGCCTCGAAGGCCACCGGTTTCCCGATCGCCAAGATCGCCGCGAAGCTGGCCGTCGGCTACACGCTCGACGAGCTCAAGAACGACATCACCGGCGGCATCACGCCGGCCTCGTTCGAGCCGAGCATCGACTACGTCGTCACCAAGATCCCGCGTTTCGCCTTCGAGAAGTTCCCGATGGCCGACTCGCGCCTGACGACGCAGATGAAGTCGGTCGGCGAAGTGATGGCCATGGGCCGCAACTTCCAGGAATCGTTCCAGAAGGCGCTGCGCGGCCTGGAGACCGGCATCGACGGCCTGTCCGAGGTCAGCACCGACCGCGAGGAGATCGTGCAGGAGATCGGTGAACCCGGTCCGTCGCGCATCCTCTTCCTGGGCGACGCCTTCCGCATCGGCATGACGCTGGACGAGGTCTTCGAGGAAACGAAGATCGATCCGTGGTTCCTGGCCCAGATCGAGCAGCTGATCAAGATCGAGCTGTCGCTGGCCGGCCGCACGCTGGCCTCGCTGAGCGTCGACGAGCTGCGCCTGCTGAAAAAGAAGGGCTTCTCGGACAAGCGCCTGGCCAAGCTGCTCGGCACCAACCAGCACGAGGTGCGCAAGACGCGTCACGCGCTGAACGTACGTCCGGTCTACAAGCGCGTCGATACCTGCGCCGCCGAATTCGCGACGCAGACGGCCTACATGTACTCCACGTATGACGAGGAGTGCGAGGCCAACCCGACCGACAAGAAGAAGATCATGGTGCTGGGCGGCGGTCCGAACCGCATCGGCCAGGGCATCGAGTTCGACTACTGCTGCGTCCATGCGGCCCTCGCGATGCGCGAGGACGGTTACGAGACCATCATGGTCAACTGCAATCCCGAGACCGTCTCGACCGACTACGACACCTCCGACCGCCTGTACTTCGAGCCGGTGACGCTCGAGGACGTG
Organism: Mitsuaria sp. CC2; assembly: GCF_048957715.1. Taxonomy (NCBI): domain Bacteria; kingdom Pseudomonadati; phylum Pseudomonadota; class Betaproteobacteria; order Burkholderiales; family Sphaerotilaceae; genus Roseateles; species Mitsuaria sp. CC2. Next base: position 12,811 of record NZ_JARVXN010000007.1, read on the forward strand.
CTGGAGATCGTGGCCAAGGAAAAGCCGGTCGGCGTGATCGTCCAGTACGGCGGCCAGACGCCGCTGAAGCTGGCGCTGGACCTCGAGGCCAACGGTGTGCCGATCATCGGCACCTCGCCGGACTCGATCGACATGGCCGAGGACCGCGAGCGCTTCCAGAAGCTGCTGCATGAGCTCGGCCTGAAGCAGCCGCCCAACCGGACGGCGCGCAACGAAGACCAGGCCGTCGCGCTGGCCAACGAGATCGGCTACCCGCTGGTCGTGCGTCCCAGCTACGTGCTGGGCGGCCGCGCGATGGAGATCGTCCACGGCGACAAGGACCTCGAGCGCTACATGCGCGAGGCCGTGCGCGTCAGCGAGAAGTCGCCCGTGCTGCTGGACCGTTTCCTGGAGGACGCGGTCGAGGTCGACGTCGATTGCATCTGCGACGGCGAAGACACGATGATGGGCGGCATCATGGAACACATCGAGGCCGCCGGCATCCACTCCGGCGACTCGGCCTGCTCGCTGCCGCCGTACACGCTGTCCAAGGAGCTGCAGGATGAGCTGCGCCGCCAGACCGCCGAGATGGCCAAGGCGCTGAAGGTCGTCGGCCTCATGAACGTGCAGTTCGCGATCCAGGGCGACGTCACCAAGGGCCTGTCCGAGAACACGGTGTACGTGCTCGAAGTGAACCCGCGCGCGTCCCGCACGGTGCCGTTCGTGTCCAAGGCGACCAGCCAGCCGCTGGCCAAGATCGCCGCGCGCTGCATGGCCGGCGTCAAGCTCAAGGACCAGAAGGCCGCCGGCGGCAAGCCGCCGGTGGAGATCCAGCCGCCGTTTTTCAGCGTCAAGGAAGCCGTGTTCCCGTTCAACAAGTTCCCTGGCGTGGATCCCATCCTCAGCCCGGAAATGCGTTCGACCGGCGAAGTCATGGGGGCCGGCCGGACCTTCGGCGAAGCGATGTTGAAGAGCCAGCTGGGCGCGGGCTCGCGTCTGCCGCGTCAGGGCAACGTCTTGATCACCGTCAAGAACAACGACAAGGATCGCGCCGTCGCACTGGCGCGCGATCTGGCGGCGCTGGGCTTCGGCGTGGTGGCCACCAAGGGCACGGCCGCAGCCATCGAAGCCGCGGGCGTCCCGGTGCGCGTCGTCAACAAGGTCAAGGATGGCCGCCCGCACATCGTCGACATGATCAAGGGCGGCGACATCCAGCTGGTGTTCACGACCGTCGACGAGACCCGCACGGCCATCGCCGACAGTCGTCACATCCGCCAGGCCGCCCTGGCCAACCGGGTGACCTACTACACGACGATGGCCGGCTGCGAAGCCGCCGTCGAAGGCATGAAGCACAAGGACGGCCTGCTGGTGCAATCGCTGCAGGAACTGCACGCCGAACTGCATTAAACTGCCTCATCCCATTCCGCCGCCGCTGCTCAGCGATCCTGAGCGGCAGCGGCGGTTTGTTTTGTTACTCAAGGTTCTAGAGACATGGCCACGACGATCCCATTGACCAAGCGCGGCGCTGAGAAGCTCAAGGAAGAACTGCATCGGCTGAAGACGGTCGAGCGGCATGCCGTGATCAACGCCATCTCGGAAGCCCGCGCGCAAGGCGACCTGTCGGAGAACGCCGAGTACGAGGCCGCCAAGGACAAGCAAGGCTTCATCGAAGGCCGCATCCTGGAGATCGAGGGCAAGTTGTCGTCGGCGCAGGTGATCGACCCGTCGTCGGTGAACGCCGGCGGCAAGGTGGTGTTCGGCACGACGGTCGACCTCGAAGAGGAAGAATCCGGCAACGAGGTGACCTATCAGATCGTCGGCGACGACGAGGCCGACCTGAAGCAGGGCCTGATCTCGATCAGTTCCCCGATCGCCCGCGCGCTCATCGGCAAGGAAGCCGGCGACGTCGCCGAAGTCGTCGCGCCCGGCGGCATCAAGCGCTACGAGATCGTCGACGTCCGCTACATCTGAGGCATCGGGCGATGCTGCTGCGGATCCGCGCGCTGCTTGCCGCGCTGTGGGCTGGCGAACTGCTGACGGTCGCGTTGCTCGCGGCCCCGAACGCGTTTGCCACCCTGGAGCGAGCGGCGGCGGGCACATACGTCGCGAGGCTGTTCGAGATGGACGCCCGAGTGGCGCTCGCCGCCGGCGTGTTGCTGATCCTCATGGAGCGGCGTCTGCACCGCGACGGCGCGGTCCGCGGGTCGGCGATGAGCCCGGATTTCTGGCTGCCTCTGGTGGCCATCGGCTGCACCGCTGCCGGTTTCTATGCGCTGCAGCCGTTGATGGAAGCCGCGCGACAAGGGCAGGGGAGCTGGACTTTCCTGCAGCTGCACGCCGTGTCGTTGGCTCTCTTCGGCGTGAGAGCCCTCGCCGTGCTGGCGCTGGCCTGGCGGGTGAACAGGTTCGTGTCCAGCTGATCCACCGCGTCTTGCCACGGACGGTCCGGCGCGCAGAGGCAAAAAGAAAGACGGCCCGCGGGCCGTCTTGTCGTTGGTGCTGCAACGTGACGACGCGGTGGCGTCGCCTCAGCCTTGGCTGGACTTCTTCACGCTGGTCTGGCGCGGCTTCTTGGCGCGCTTGACCTCGCCACCGTAGGTGACCCGCTGGTTGCCCAGCACGGTGACCTTCTTGATCTGTGGACGGTTGTTCCCGCTCTTCGAGAACTTCACGATCTTGACGATCTTGGGTGCCGAGCGGGCATCATCCTTGGGAGCGGCCTTTTCCTTCTCGGGCATCGGGCGCCACAAGACGAGCAGCTTGCCGATGTGCTGGATGGGGGCGGCGTCGAGTTCCTCGGCCAGGGTGGCCAGGATGGCTTCGCGGTTGTCGCGGTCGTCCGACAGGACGCGCACCTTGATCAGTCCGTGGGACTTGAGCGCGAGGTCGACCTCCTTGGTGACGGCGGCCGTCAGACCATCGCCGCCTATCATCACCACCGGGTCCAGGTGATGAGCGTCGGCGCGTTTTTCCTTGCGCTGGGCAGGGGTCAATTGAATAGCAGGCATCTGCTTATTATCAGTGCAATGAAAGTCGATACCAAAAGCAAGAAGCTGAACAAGGCGTGGTTGAACAACCACGTCAACGACACCTACGTCAAATTGGCCCAGAAGGAGGGCTATCGCTCCCGTGCGGCCTACAAGCTCAAGGAGATCGACGAGGAGTTCCAGCTGATCCATCCCGGCCAGGTCGTGGTCGACCTCGGCGCGTCTCCGGGCGCCTGGAGCCAGTACCTGCGCCGCCGTTTCGCCCCCAAGGAGGCGGGCGCCGGCGGCGCTGCGGTGGGCGAACTGAATGGGCGCATCATTGCGCTGGACCTGCTGGCCTTCGAGCCGATCGAGGGCGTCGAGTTCGTCCAGGGTGATTTCCGTGAGGATGAGGTGCTGGCGCGGCTCGAATCCATGCTCGACGGCCGCAAGGTGGATGTCGTGGTGTCGGACATGGCGCCCAATCTGTCCGGCATCGAGAGCACCGACGCCGCGCGCATGGAGCACCTCATCGAACTGGCGCTGGAGTTTTCCCAACAACACCTGAAGCCGGAAGGCGCGCTGGTTGCCAAGGTGTTCCACGGCAGCGGCTACGACCAGCTCGTGCATGCCTTCCGTGCCAAGTTCAAGCGGGTGAAGACGGCCAAGCCGAAGGCGTCACGGGAGAGATCGGCGGAGAATTTCCTCGTCGGGATCGGGCTGAAAGTGCGCTGAAGGGGCGATGCAAGCGCCATGACAGCGACCTGGCGGCGCGTTGAAGACCCGATGAGGCGTCAAAGTCAGGGGTGCTTCGACCGGTCGGCCGGCGGCGCGCGTGGCAATATCTATCGAGGCGTATGGGAATGCCAATCAGGTCTGGGGACTTGACTGGCCTAGAATCCGCCCCATATGCCGTGAAAGTCCGCTGCCTGAGGCTGTATTCATGGGCGTGCGGTGATGGAATGACAAAGGAGTCGCGGTGAACAATCAGTGGTTCTCGAAAGTGGCTGTATGGATGGTGATCGCCCTGGTGCTGTTCACTGTCTTCAAGCAGTTCGATCGCAGCGCAACCCAGGGGAATCCGATCGTCTACTCTGACTTCCTCGATGAAGTCCGTGCGAAACGCATCAAGCAGGTCACGCTGCAGGAAACCCCGGCGGGGACGGAAATCGTGGCGCAGACCAGCGATGGCAACAAGCTGCGCACGACCGCCCCGTACATGGATCGGGGCCTGATCGGCGACCTGATCAACAACGGCGTCAAGTTCGACGCCAAGCCGCGGGAAGAGCCCTCGGTGCTGATGAACATCCTGCTCAGCTGGGGCCCGATGCTCCTGCTGATCGCCGTGTGGGTGTACTTCATGCGCCAGATGCAGGGCGGCGGCAAGGGCGGCGCGTTCAGCTTCGGCAAGTCGAAGGCGCGCATGCTCGACGAGGCCAACAACTCCACCACCTTCGCCGACGTCGCCGGCTGCGACGAGGCCAAGGAAGAGGTGAAGGAGCTCGTCGACTTCCTGAAGGACCCGCAGAAATTCCAGAAGCTGGGCGGCCGCATCCCGCGCGGCGTGCTGCTGGTCGGCCCTCCGGGAACTGGCAAGACGTTGCTGGCCAAGGCCATCGCCGGCGAGGCCAAGGTTCCGTTCTTCACGATCTCCGGTTCCGACTTCGTCGAGATGTTCGTCGGCGTGGGCGCGGCCCGCGTGCGCGACATGTTCGAGCAGGCCAAGAAGAGCGCGCCCTGCATCATCTTCGTCGATGAAATCGACGCGGTCGGTCGCCATCGCGGCGCCGGCCTGGGCGGCGGCAACGACGAGCGCGAGCAGACCCTCAACCAGATGCTGGTCGAGATGGACGGCTTCGACACCAACCTGGGTGTCATCGTGATGGCCGCGACCAACCGTCCGGACATCCTGGATCCGGCGCTGCTGCGCCCGGGCCGTTTCGACCGCCAGGTCTACGTGACGCTGCCGGACGTGCGCGGCCGCGAGCAGATCCTGAACGTGCACATGCGCAAGGTGCCGGTCGGCCAGGACGTGCGTGCCGACATCCTGGCGCGCGGCACCCCGGGCTTCTCGGGCGCCGATCTGGCCAACCTGGTCAACGAGGCGGCGCTGTTCGCCGCCCGCCGCAACGGCCGGGTCGTCGACATGCAGGACTTCGAGAAGGCCAAGGACAAGATCATGATGGGCCCCGAGCGGAAGTCCATGGTCATGCCGGAGGAAGAGCGCAAGAACACCGCCTACCACGAGGCTGGTCATGCCCTGGTGGCTCGCCTGCTGCCCAAGACCGATCCGGTCCACAAGGTGACGGTCATCCCGCGTGGTCGCGCCCTGGGCGTGACGATGCAACTGCCGGAAGGCGACCGTTACAGCATGGACAAGGAACGCATGCTGTCGACGATCTCCGTGCTGTTCGGTGGTCGGATCGCTGAAGAAGTCTTCATGAACCAGATGACGACGGGTGCCAGCAACGACTTCGAGCGCGCCACGGCCATCGCCCGCGACATGGTCACCCGTTACGGCATGACCGACGAGCTGGGCCCGATGGTCTACGCCGACAACGAAGGGGAAGTCTTCCTGGGCCGTTCGGTCACGAAGACGACCAACATGTCGGAAGAGACCATGCGCAAGGTCGATCAGGAAATCCGCAAGATCATCGACGAGCAGTACACGATCGCGCGCGACTTGATCGAAGAGCACAAGGACAAGATGCACGCGATGGCGACGGCGCTGCTCGAGTGGGAAACCATCGACGCCGAGCAGATCAACGACATCATGGAAGGCCGCCCGCCGCGTCCGCCGAAGGATTGGACGCCGCCGGCCAACAAGCCCGACAGCGGTGGCACGCCCGCCGTCAGCACGGGCAGCGCTCCGGCTGCCGCTTGACGATGGAGGCGTCGGAGGCCGCTCGGGCCTCTGGTGCCAACCTGACCCCGAAGGGCCGGTCGCTAGACCGGCCCTTCTGCTTTTTGCGATCAGCCCCGCACGAAATCCCAGGTTCTTTCGGGCTTGCGTCATACTTGCCGTCTGGCGTGGCAGTCCCTGGCGCATTCGAGCGCGCGACCGCGCTCTCGACACTCAGCCGTTCATGACTTCTCCCTCGATTTGGCAGACCACACGCTTCGACCTCGATCTGGCGGAGCGGCCGCTGGTGATGGGCATCGTCAACGTGACGCCCGATTCCTTTTCTGACGGTGGCCAGCACGCCGATGCGCTGAGCGCGATCAACTTCTGCGAGCGGCTGCTTGGCGAAGGGGTCGACATCCTCGATCTGGGCGGCGAATCGACGCGCCCGGGCGCGCCGCGCCTGGAGGCCGACGAGGAGTGGAAACGACTGGAGCCCGTCGTGCGCGCCGCGCTGAACTTCGGCGTTCCCGTGTCGGTCGACACCTGCAAGACCGAGGTGATGCGCCGGGCGTTGGACCTGGGCGTGGACATCATCAACGACGTGCAGGCCCTGCGTGACGAAGGGGCCGACAGACTGTTGGCCGAACACGGCAGTGCCGGCGTCTGCCTGATGCACATGCGTGGGCAGCCGGCTGGCATGCAGCAGCTGTCCGACTACGACGACGTCGTTGTCGACGTCGCGGATTTCCTGCGGGAACGGATGAACCATTTGATCGACGTCGGTGTGGCCGCGGAGCGGATCACGCTGGACCCGGGTTACGGGTTCGCAAAGACCGTCGAGCAGAACCTCGAGCTGCAGCGGCGCCAGCGCGAGTTGCTCGCCCTGGGTCGACCGTTGTTGATCGGCTGGTCCCGCAAGTCGACGCTGGGCGCCGTGACGGGCAAGGCGGTCGACGAGCGCATGCCGGCCAGCGTCGGCGCGGCGCTGGCCTCGATCGCGCTGGGCGCGCGTGTCGTGCGGGTGCACGACGTCGGAGCCACCGTGGATGCGCTCAAGGTCTGGCAGGCCTTCGGCGCGCCGCAAGGCTGACGACCCCGAACGCTCCCACGATCACGGGCCTCCAGGTGGGCGAGCAGCGGCCCCCCTGGCATCGGCGACAATCTGCGGATTCAAGATCAAGAAGTCGCAGGAGATCGCCTCAATGAGCCGAAAGTATTTCGGAACCGACGGGATTCGCGGCACCGTGGGCCGCACGCCCATCACGCCAGATTTCATGTTGCGGCTGGGCCATGCGGTGGGGCGTGTGCTCAAGCGCAGCTACGCCAAGCCCAGCGTCCTGATCGGCAAGGACACGCGCATCTCCGGCTACATGCTGGAGTCCGCGTTGGAGGCCGGTTTCGCGTCCGCGGGGGTCAACGTGCTGCTGACCGGACCGCTGCCGACGCCGGGCGTCGCGTACCTCACCCGCGCGCTGCGCCAGCATCTGGGCGTGGTGATCTCGGCCTCTCACAACCCGTTCGCCGACAACGGCATCAAGTTCTTCTCGTCCAAGGGCGAGAAGCTGCCCGATGCCTGGGAACTCGATGTCGAGGCCGTGCTCGACGAGCCGCCGGTGTGGGTGGATTCGGCGAACCTGGGGCGCGCCCGGCGCCTGGACGACGCGCAAGGGCGCTACATCGAGTTCTGCAAGGCCAGCTTCAGCGGCGACCTCAGCCTGCGCGGCATGAAGCTCGTCATCGACGCGGCGAACGGCGCGGGCTACCAGGTGGCCCCGTCCGTGTTCCATGAACTGGGTGCCGAGATCATCACGATCGGCAACAAGCCCGACGGTTACAACATCAACGACAAGGTCGGTGCCACCGCGCCGCAGGCCCTGGTGGCCGCGGTCAAGGAGCACCAGGCCGACTACGGCATCGCGCTGGACGGCGATGCCGATCGCCTGCAGATGGTCGACGGGGAGGGGCGCCTCTACAACGGCGACGAGCTGCTCTACGTGATGGTGGCGGACCGGCTGGCGCGCGGTGAACGCGTCCCCGGCGCGGTCGGCACGCTGATGACGAACATGGCGGTCGAAGTGGCCCTGCGCCAGCGGGATGTCGAGTTCGTCCGCGCCAAGGTCGGCGACCGCTACGTGCTCGAGGAGCTGGCCGCCCGAGGCTGGCAATTGGGCGGGGAGGGCTCGGGCCACCTGCTCTCGCTGGACCGGCACACGACCGGCGACGGCATCGTGAGCAGCCTGCTGGTGCTGGAAGCCGTCTGCCGCAGCGGACGCCGCCTGGCGGACCTGCTGGACGGCGTCACGCTGTTCCCGCAGACGCTGATCAACGTGCGACTGCAGGCGGATCACCAGGATTGGAAGAGCAATCCGGCGCTCGCCCGCGTCGAGGCCGAGGTCACGGCGGAATTGGGCGACCGGGGGCGGGTGCTGATCCGCAAGTCGGGCACCGAACCGCTGCTGCGGGTCATGGTCGAAGCCAGCGACGCCGACCTCGCGCAGCGCTGCGCCGAGCGTCTGGCGGACGCCATCCGCGGCGGTTGACCTCCCGTCCACCGACTGAACCGACCGAAAAAAAGGGGCCGCCGACGCGGGAGCGTCCGCGGCCCAATTTGCATTGGTCGGGCCGCGTCTGGCGCGGCTCTTCGGGGTTTCCCTGGCGTCCGGTAGGCTAGGCACCGAAGATGACAATGGGGTGAATCGAACATGACAATGGCTGCCCGGTACCCCGTCAGACCCGATTCCTCCTCTGGGCACTCTACGTAACGACATTTTTCCGGTTCCCGGGCCGCGTCACGGATGTGTCACATTGAGGTCATAGCATCCGCTCCGTTCGCCAACCAACCCAAGCGATAGGACTGAATGATCATGAATCAACTGCGTGCTGGCCTGCTGTTCGCCGCGTGCGCCGCGATGTTCTCCGCGGCCCATGCTCAAGAAGTGACCGGTGCGGGTGCTTCGTTCCCGGCTCCCGTGTACGCCAAGTGGGCCGATGCCTACAACAAGGCCACCGGTGTCCGCATCAACTATCAGTCGGTCGGTTCCGGCGCCGGCATCAAGCAGATCCAGGCCAAGACCGTCGACTTCGGCGCGTCCGACGCTCCCCTGAAAGATGAGCAACTGGCCAAGGACGGGCTGGTCCAGTTCCCGACCGTCATTGGCGGCGTGGTTCCCGTGATCAACGTCAAGGGCATCACCCCGGGTCAGTTGAAGCTGGACGGCAAGGTCCTGGGCGACATCTACCTGGGCAAGGTCACCAAGTGGAACGACCCCGCCATCGCCGCCCTGAACTCGGGCGTCGCGCTGCCGGACGCCGCCATCGCCGTGGTCCGCCGTGCCGACGGTTCCGGCACCAGCTTCCTGTTCACGAACTACCTGTCCAAGGTCAACGCCGAGTGGAAGGACAAGGTCGGTGAAGGCACGGCCGTGAACTGGCCCACCGGTGCCGGCGGCAAGGGCAACGAAGGCGTGTCGGCCTTCGTGACGCGTCTGCCGAACTCGATCGGCTACGTCGAATACGCCTACGCCAAGCAGAACAAGATGACCTATGTGCTGATGAAGAACGCCAGCGGCGCCTTCGTCAGCCCGAGCGACGATGCCTTCAAGGCTGCCGCCGCCGGTGCCAAGTGGGAACAGTCGTTCTACCAGGTGCTGACCGAGCAGGCTGGCAAGGACAGCTGGCCCATCACCGGCGCCACCTTCATCCTGATGCACGTGGCGCAGGACAAGCCGGCCCAGGCCACCGCGTCGCTGAAGTTCTTCGACTGGGCCTATGCGCAGGGCGACAAGATGGCCGACGACCTGGACTACGTGCCGCTGCCCGCCAGCGTCAAGGAGCTGGTCCGCAAGCAATGGGCCGCCCAGGTGAAGGACGGCTCGGGCAAGGCGATCAGCTTCAAGTGACAGCCGCCTGCTGACGACGGCCCGGTGCTCTCTTCGAGGGTCCCGGGCTTTCTCACAGGACCTCAAGAAGATCTCGACAGAGACGTCGTGACGGACGCGTCGGACCGGCCGGAGGGGGCGGACGGCGCGCCAGGATTCCAAACACTCCAGCGGAGGCCCCGTGGCCGCAATACTTCCAGCCAATTCGATTGACCGAGAGCGCGGCGAGGAGCGCGTCAAGCCGGGTGGCAGCCCGACGCCGCGACGTCGTGTCGCGCCGTGGGCCGACGCGGTGTTCTCGCTGCTGACGCATGGCGCGGCCTGGCTGACGCTGGCGCTGCTGGCCGGCATCATCGGCTCGCTGCTGGTCGGTGCCGCGCCCGCGATCAAGCAGTTCGGCCTGAACTTCCTGATCACCGCGGAATGGGATCCGACCAAGGAGCAGTTCGGCGGCCTCGTGATGATCTACGGCACGCTGATGACCTCGTTCATCGCGCTGCTGATCGCCGTGCCGGTGAGCTTCGGCATCGCGCTGTTCCTGACCGAGCTCTCGCCGGGCTGGCTGCGCCGCCCGCTGGGCATCGCCATCGAGCTGCTGGCCGCGGTCCCCTCCATCGTCTACGGCATGTGGGGCCTGCTGGTGTTCGGCCCCATCCTGGCCACCTACGTGCAGCAACCGCTGCAGTCGCTGTTCGGCGGCATCCCCTACCTGGGCGCGCTGGTGTCCGGCCCGCCGGTGGGCATCGGCATCCTGTCGGCCGGCATCATCCTGGCGATCATGATCATCCCGTTCATCGCCTCGGTGATGCGCGACGTGTTCTCGGTCACGCCCGCCATGCTGAAGGAATCGGCCTACGGCCTGGGCTCCACGACCTGGGAAGTGGTCTGGAAGGTCGTCCTCCCGTACACCAAGACCGGCGTCGTCGGCGGCATCATGCTGGGACTGGGCCGCGCGCTCGGTGAAACCATGGCCGTCACCTTCGTGATTGGCAACATGAACCAGCTGAATTCGCTGTCGGTGTTCGAAGCCGCCAACAGCATCACCTCGGCGCTGGCCAACGAGTTCGCCGAAGCCGGCGCGGGCCTGCACCAGGCGTCGCTGATCTACCTGGGCCTGGTGCTGTTCTTCATCACCTTCGTGGTGCTGGCGTTCTCCAAGGTCCTGCTCAACAAGCTGAAGAAGAACGAAGGAGCCCGCTCATGAGCGCGACCGACGCCAAGCGCCTGGCGATGTACAGGAAGCGCCAGCGCATCAACACCATCGCGCTGACGCTGTCGCTGGCCGCGATGGCCTTCGGGCTGGTCTGGCTGATCTGGATCCTGCTGGAAACGCTGATCCAGGGCGTCGGCGGCCTCACGATCGCGACCTTCACGCAGATGACGCCCGCGCCGATGTCGGAGGACGGCGGCCTGGCCAACGCGATCTACGGCTCGCTGGTGATGGTGGGTCTGGCGACCTGCATCGGCACGCCGATCGGCGTGCTGGCCGGCGTCTACCTGGCTGAATACGGCCAGAAGACCTGGCTCGGCGCCGTCGTGCGCTTCATCAACGACATCCTGCTCTCGGCGCCGTCCATCGTCGTGGGCCTGTTCATCTACACGGTCGTCGTGACGCGGATGAAGTCCTTCTCCGCGCTGGCCGGCATCCTGGCGCTGGCGCTGATCGTGATCCCGGTCGTGATCCGCACGACGGAGAACATGCTGAGCCTGATCCCCAACGCGCTGCGCGAGGCCGCCTATGCGCTGGGCACGCCGAAGTGGAAGGTCATCATGACCGTGACGCTGAAGTCGGCCCGCGCCGGCGTGATCACCGGCGTGCTGCTGGCCCTGGCTCGCATCTCCGGCGAAACCGCGCCGCTGCTGTTCACCGCGCTGTCGAACCAGTTCTGGACGAGCTCGCTGGGCAGCCCGATGGCCAGCCTCCCGGTGACCATCTTCAAGTTCGCGATGAGCCCCTACGAGAACTGGCAGAAACTCGCCTGGGCGGGTGTCTTCATCATCACGATCGGCGTGCTGGTGCTGAACATCCTGGCGCGTGTGCTGTTCAAGGAAAAGCATTGACCGGTTGACCGCCGCGGCCGGACAGGCCGCGGCGACCGATCCACGAATCCAACGAATCGAGAAACAACATGGACGTCAAAGTCGACATGCCGGTGACCGAGAAGGCGAAGCTCTCGGTGAGGAACCTGAACTTCTACTACGGCAGCTTCCACGCGTTGAAGAACATCAACCTGGACATCCCCGAGAACAAGGTGACCGCCTTCATCGGTCCCTCGGGCTGCGGCAAGTCCACGCTGCTGCGCACGCTGAACCGCATGTTCGAGCTCTATCCGGAGCAGCGTGCCGAAGGCCAGATCCTGCTGGACGGCGAGGACATCCTCACCAGCAAGGAAGACGTCTCGCTGATCCGCGCCAAGGTCGGCATGGTGTTCCAGAAGCCGACGCCGTTCCCGATGTCGATCTACGACAACATCGCCTTCGGCGTTCGCCTCTTCGAGACGCTGTCGCGCGTCGAGATGGACGAGCGCGTCGAATGGGCGCTGAAGAAGGCCGCGCTGTGGAACGAGGTCAAGGACAAGCTCAACCAGAGCGGTTCGGGCCTGTCGGGCGGCCAGCAGCAGCGCCTGTGCATCGCGCGCGGCATCGCCATCAAGCCGGAAGTCCTGCTGCTGGACGAACCGTGCTCGGCGCTGGACCCGATCTCGACCGGCAAGATCGAGGAGCTCATCCATGAGCTCAAGCACGACTACACCGTCGCGATCGTGACCCACAACATGCAGCAGGCGGCACGCTGCTCGGACTACACGGCCTACATGTACCTGGGCGACCTGATCGAATTCGGACCGACCGCGGAGCTCTTCATGAAGCCCAAGCGCAAGGACACGGAAGACTACATCACGGGTCGTTTCGGCTGATCAACAGGGAGAGAACACCATGACCGACAAGCATCTGTCCACCCAATTCGACGCCGAACTGAGCGGCATCTCCACGCGCGTGCTGGAGATGGGCGGCCTCGTGGAATCGCAGGTGGCGCAGGCCGTCGAGGCGCTCGGCAGCTTCAGCGGCGACATCGCGAGCCACGTGCTCAAGCAGGAAGAGATCGTCAACACGATGGAGATCGAGATCGATCGCGACCTGTCGACGATCATCGCCCGCCGCCAGCCGACCGCGCGCGACCTGCGCCTGCTGATCGCCGTGTCCAAGACGATCGCCAACCTGGAGCGCGTCGGCGACGAGGCCGCCCGCATCGCCCGCACGGTGCAGCGCCTGATCAACACCGGCGTGTCGAGTCGGCTGCGTCTGCCGATGTCGGACCTGTCGTACGAGGCCGAGCTGGCCACCGCGCAGCTGCGCAAGGCGCTGGACGCGTTCGCGCGGCTGGACGTGGACCGCGCGCTGGAGGTGCTCAAGGCCGACGACCAGATCGACAAGGAGTTCGACGGCCTGATGCGCAAGCTCATCACCTACATGATGGAAGACCCGCGGACCATCTCGTCGTCCATCGACCTGGTGTTCGTCGCCAAGGCGATCGAGCGCGTGGGCGACCATGCCAAGAACCTGGCCGAAGTCATCATCTACGTGGTCAAGGGCACCGACGTCCGCCACAACACGCCGGACGCCGTCGAGAACATGGTGCGCTGAGCACCGAATCGCGATCCACCCGTCCGGCCCGCCCGCCGCGGGCGTCCCGGCGGGACCCAATAAGAGGAGTTACCCCGCATGAGTCGCATCCTGGTCGTCGAGGACGAATCCGCCATCGCCGAGCTGATCTCCATCAACCTGCGCCACGCCGGTTACGAGGTCACGCTGGCCGGCAACGCCGAGCAGGCGCAGCTGGAAGTGGATCGCGTGCTGCCTGATCTGGTCGTGCTCGACTGGATGTTGCCGGGCCAGACCGGCCTGGCGCTGGCGCGCCAGTGGCGCGGTGCCGCGCGCACCCGCGAACTGCCCATCATCCTGCTGACGGCGCGCGCGGAAGAAGTCGACAAGGTGTCCGGCCTGGATGCCGGCGCGGACGACTATCTGACCAAGCCGTTCTCGACGAACGAGCTGCTCGCGCGCATCCGCGCGGTGCTGCGCCGCAAGGCGCCCGAGGCGCTGGACACGGCCGTCGAAGTCGGCGGACTGGTGCTCGATCCCGGCACGCGCCGCGTCAGCCGCGAGGGCGTCGAGGTGAAGCTCGGCCCGACCGAATTCCGTCTGCTGCACTTCTTCATGACGCATCCGGAGCGCGTGCACAGCCGCTCGCAGCTGCTGGACCGCGTCTGGGGCGACCACGTGTTCATCGAGGAACGCACCGTGGACGTCCACGTCAAACGCCTGCGCGAGGCGCTCGAAAAAGTCAGCTGCGCGCGCATGATCGAAACCGTCCGGGGGGCCGGCTACCGGCTGACCCAGCAGAGCAGCAGCGCCTTGTCGGCCTGAGGACGCATCCATGGCATGGATGTTGTCTCGCGTCCTGTTGCTGGTGCTGGGCACCGGCGTCGCGGGCGGCTTGGGGTACTGGCTGGGCGAGTGGACGGGGATGCCGCATCTGGCCGCGGCCTTGGCCGCGGCAGCGGCGGTGATCCTCATGGCGGTCTGGGACGCGGCCCGGGCACATCGGCTGGTGAGCTGGTTGCGCGGCGACCAGAACGACGACGCGCCGCGCGTCGGCGGCCTGTGGGGCGAGATGGCGTACCGCGTCGAGCGCGGCCTGCGCGACCGCGAACGCCGCTACGAGCGCGAACGCCAGCAGCTGGAGCAGTTCCTGCTCGCGATCGAAGCTTCGCCCAACGGCGTGATCCTGCTCGACGGACAGGACCACATCCAGTGGTGCAACGTCGTGGCCGGCGATCATTTCTCGCTGGATCCCCAGCGCGACAAGCTGCAGCGCATCACCAACCTGGTCCGCTATCCGGCCTTCGTCTCCTACCTGCAGAACGGCAACTTCCAGCAGCCGCTGACGCTGACCAACACCCGCGCAAAATCGACGCTGCAGGTCCTGGTGCGTGACTACGGCGTGGGAGGAGAGTCGCGCAAGCTGGTGCTGTCGCTGGACGTGACCGACCGCGAGCGCAACGAAGCGATGCGTCGCGACTTCGTCGCCAACGTCTCGCACGAGATCCGCACGCCGCTGACGGTGCTGGCCGGCTTCATTGAGACGATGGCCAGCCTGCAACTGACCGAGGCTGAACGCAAGCGCGTGCTGCACCTGATGCAGCAGCAGACGACGCGGATGCAGACGCTGGTTGGCGACCTGCTGACGCTGGCGCAGCTCGAAGGCAGCCCGCGACCGGGCGCCGATCACTGGATTTCGCTGGACCCGCTGCTGCAACGCGTCGGCGCGGATGCGCAAGCGCTGTCGAATGGCCGGCACGAGCTCGTCTGTGAACGCCAGACGGGGGTCGAGCTCGCCGGCGTCGAGACGGAGATCCTCAGCTCGATCGCCAACCTGGTGAGCAACGCGGTACGCTACACGCCGCCGGGCGGCCGCATCGAACTCCAATGGCGCTGGCTGCCGGACAACGGCGGCGAAATCTCGGTGATCGACAACGGGCCCGGCATCGCGCGCGAACACCTGCCGCGACTCACCGAACGCTTCTATCGCGTCGACGGGAGCCGCTCGCGCGACACCGGCGGCACGGGGCTGGGTCTGTCGATCGTCAAGCATGTCGTGCAGCGCCACGGCGGCGAACTGCGCATCGAGAGCGAGCCTGGGAAGGGTTCCAGGTTCAGGCTGCTGTTCCCCGCGGCGCGCGTGCGGCTGGTCGATGCGACGGCCATGGGCGATGAGGCCGCGCCCGCCTTGCTGGCGGGGCGCGAAGAACTCTGACGCCTTCGACGATCGGCGTTCAACGATCCTTCTGCATGACCAGATAGGTGCCGGAACGGTCCGTCGGACGACGGACCACGCCAAGCACGCGCCAGCCGCTCGGCGGCATCGGCGTGCTTTCAGCCTGCACCGTGATCGCCACCGGGCAGGTCGTGGTATCCAGACCTTGCGTCGCGTCGACCTTCCAGTGCCCCTGGAATTCGAAGGCGGCCAGCGCATGGGTCGGCACGCCCGGCGCGGCAATGCAGTCGACGTTCGCCGGCAGGTGCGCGGCAATGCGCTCGATCAGCGGCTTGTTGCTGCGCGCATAGTTCAGCGTGTGCAGGCCGAGGGTCATGGCCAGCAGCCAGGCCAGCGCGACGCCCCCAGCGGGCAGCGCAAGACTCTTCCAGAGCGCGTGACGATGACGCGCGGTGCGCCAGCGCACCAGCCACAGCCAGGCCAGCGTGCCCAGCACGGCGACGACGAAGGTGAGCAGGCTGAACTCAGGCTCGTAGCCCTGCGCCAGCTTGCGGACGTTGGCCATCAGCTTCGCCGGCCAGCCGATCTGCATGGCCATGTAATACAGCCACAGGAAGATCGCGCCGAGGGTGAAGAAGAAGACCGAGAACCAGTCGAGCAGGGCGCTGGCGCTGCGCTGGAAGGTCGGGAGCGCGAAGCTCGCCAGCACGGCGAGCGGCGGCAGCGCGAGCAGCATGGCGCGGTCGTCGGCGCCCATGAGCAGGCTGGTGAGCAAGGGCACCAGCGAGGCCAGCAGCGGCACCGACAGGTGACGCCGCATCAGGTGCCTCCGCCAGCGCCACAGCGACCAGGCCGCCAGCGGCCAGGCCGGCCAGCAGAACCAGCCGAGGAGCCGCAGCCAGTCGAGCACGCTGCGCTCGCCGGCCTTGAGGCGCCAGGCCCAGCCGTGCATGGGCCAGGCGATGAGCGCGGCCAGTGCCATGGCGCCGAGGATCCAGGGCAGGAACTTGCGGGCGTCCTCGTAGGTCGACCGGAAGCAAAGCCACAGCGCGCCGACGGCCAGGGCGAGTGCGACGACGGGCGCGCCGCTGGTGGCGAGCACCGGCAGCGCCACCAGCATTGCCGCGCGGGCCTTCCAGACGCGGAAGGGCAGCGCCGAGAGGCTGTAGACGAAGAGGGTGATGCCCAGGAGCTGGAGGATCTCCGGCGTGATCTCATGGCCCAGGCGCAGCAGGCCGAGGCTGGCGATGAGCGCGAGCAGGCAGCCGTCGGCCATGGCGCGGGCGTAGTCGACCGCATGGGCCTCGCCGCCGAAGGCGAAGGCGACGGGTTGGGCGGCCTCGGTGCGGGCCAGGTGGAGGCAGCTGTACCAGGCCAGGGCCAGCACGGCGGCCAGCATCAGGCCGAAGGGGATGCGCGCGGCGACGGCAGGGTCGAGGAAGGGGAGCAGCTTGATGCCGAGCGCGCCGACCCAGTAGGGCAGCAGGCCGCCGTCGGCGGGCAGGCCGGCGATGGCGGGCTGCAGCCAGGGGGCGTGGCCCTGCGCGATGCTCGCGATGAAGCCGAAGGCGGTAAGGTCGGCATTGCGCCACGGGTCGCGACCGAACAGGCCGGGCAACACATAGGCGGCGCACAGCAGCAGCAGGGCCCAGCGCGGGATCGGGTGCGTGCTTCGCTCGGCCACGACGGCCGGGGTGGGCAGATTCATGCGCGTCTGTCTCGTTGTCGTTGTGGATGCCGGTGCGCATCATGCCGCAGCTTTGTGCGGCGTTCGAAATGAAAAAAGGCAGCCGAGGTGGCTGCCTTTTTGCGGTGACCGGATCAGGTCCGGTCGGCGAGGCCTGCTCAGGCCTTGGCGCCGCGCAGGTTCGCAAACTTGTTGCGGAACTTCTCGACACGACCGCCCAGGCTGTCGATGCTCTTCTGCGTACCCGTGTAGAACGGGTGCGATTCGCTCGAGGTTTCCAGCTTGACCAGCGGCAGTTCGCGGCCGTCGTCCAGCTTGATCGTTTCCTTGGTCTGAACCGTCGAGCGGATCACGAACTGGGAACCATTGGACTGGTCGACAAAGACCACGTCGCGATAGTTGGGGTGAATGCCTTCTTTGGCCATTTGAAAATCCTCGCTGCAGTGCCGCCAGCCACACTGCCCCTTGCAGCGCACTTGTCGACAGCGGAAAAACGCGGAGTATAGCGGAAATGAGAGAAGCCGCCCAGGGGCGGCTTCCGTGAAGTCCAGCAGGACGCTTGAAGAGGGCGGAATCAACCGCCTCTGCGCATCATGTCGAAGAAATCGTGGTTGTTCTTCGAGGACTTCATCTTGTCGAGGATGAACTCCATCGCCTCGATCTCGTCCATCGGGTAGAGCAGCTTGCGCAGGATCCAGGCCTTCTGGAGGATCTCCGGCTTGAGCAGCAGCTCTTCGCGGCGGGTGCCCGACTTGTTCAGCAGGATCGACGGGTAGACCCGCTTCTCGGCCATGCGACGGTCCAGATGGATTTCGCAGTTGCCGGTGCCCTTGAACTCTTCGTAGATCACCTCGTCCATCTTGGAACCGGTGTCCACCAGCGCGGTACCGATGATGGTCAGCGAGCCGCCTTCCTCGATGTTGCGCGCGGCGCCGAAGAAGCGCTTGGGGCGCTGCAGGGCGTTCGCGTCCACACCGCCGGTCAGCACCTTGCCGGAGCTGGGCAGCACGTTGTTGTAGGCGCGGGCCAGGCGGGTGATCGAGTCCAGCAGGATGATCACGTCCTTGCGCAGTTCAACGAGGCGCTTGGCGCGTTCGATGACCATTTCCGCGACCTGCACGTGGCGTGCGGCCGGTTCGTCGAAGGTGGAGCTGATGACCTCGCCGCGCACGGTGCGCTGCATCTCGGTCACTTCCTCGGGGCGCTCGTCCACCAGCAGCACCATCAGGTGGGCGTCGGGATAGTTGGCCGCGATCGAGTGCGCCAGATGCTGCATCATCATCGTCTTGCCCGACTTGGGCGGGGCGACGAGCAATGCGCGCTGGCCTTTGCCCAGGGGGGCGATCAGGTCGATGATCCGGCTGGTGATGTTGTCGTCGCCGCGGATATCGCGTTCAAGCTTGAACTGCTCTTTCGGGAAGAGCGGCGTCAAGTTCTCGAACATGATCTTGTGCTTGGACTCCTCCGGCGTCAGGCCGTTGACGCGATCCACCTTGACCAGCGCGAAGTAGCGCTCGCCGTCCTTGGGCACGCGCACTTCGCCTTCGACCATGTCGCCGGTGTGCAGGTTGAAGCGGCGGATCTGGCTGGGCGACAGGTAGATGTCGTCCGTCGAGGCCATGTAGCTGGCCTCGGGAGAGCGCAGGAAGCCGAAGCCGTCTGGAAGGACTTCCAGCACGCCATCGCCGAACACCTGCTCGCCGGCCTTGGCGCGCTTTTTCATGTCCGCGAACATCAGCTCCTGCTTGCGCAGGCGGGCGACGTTGTCGATCTCCAGCTCTTCGCCCATCTGGATCAGGGCGGAGACGTGAAGCGCCTTCAGTTCAGAAAGATGCATGGGGGGTTTGACCCGGTCTGTCGTCCAGGGCCTGCCAAGGCCAGAGACACAAACAACGGCGAGCCCAAGGGACGCGCATCCGCGTTGCGGCGGACTTGAGGAAAGCGTGGAGACTTGGGCGCCGAGTCCACGCGCTCACCCGGAACGTCGACGGCGTCTGAAGACGCCGTTGGGCCCGGGAGGGCGTGGTGGCAAGTGGTTCGCCAGGACCGCAGGGGCCCCGACGAATGGAATCATTATAGGTTGGCGTCGAGGAAGGACGTCAACTGGGCCTTGGACAACGCGCCGACCTTGGTCGCGGCGAGCTGGCCGCCCTTGAACAGCATCAGGGTCGGGATGCCGCGGATGCCGAACTTGGCCGGCACTTCGCGGTTGTCGTCGACGTTCAGCTTGGCGATCTGCAGGCGGTCGCCGTAGTCCTTCGCGACTTCGTCCAGGATGGGGGCGATCATCTTGCAGGGGCCGCACCATTCGGCCCAGTAGTCGACCAGCACGGGTTTGTCGGACTGGATGACGTCGCTGTCGAACGAGGCGTCGGAGATGTGTTTGATCTGTTCGCTGCTCATGGAGATGGTCCTTGCGTGATGTCCCTGCCGGGCGGATGCCTCGGACGGGCGGCCGGCCGGGCGACAATGCGTCGCCCCGAGGGCCCAGGGCTGCAGGGTGCGACGATTCTCACACAAGCCCGGAAACCTCGGCCCGAGTAGGCGCTCCCCCGACTTGACGGTGCGCAGGGCGCATCTCAAGGGGCAGGGCGCCTGGATTTCGCTATCGTCGCGATATCGTCGACCCCGCCACCGCCAGACCCGCCTTGTCGTCCACGCCGCCGCCTTCGATCCCGTCCCCGCCGTCCGTCGACTTTCCGTTGTCGCCGGCCCACACCAGCGCCGCCATCTGGGACGGCGTCACGCGCCGGGCGGCCGATTGGCTGGAGGCCAACGGGCTGTCGGCGCGCGACGCGGTGCTGCTGCTGCCCTTCGCGCAACACCTGGCACCGGCGCGGCGGGCGTGGATGAAGCTGTCGCGCTGGCAGCCGCGCATCGAGACCACGCATAGCCTCGCCTCGGCGCTGGGCCCCAGCGCGCTGCCCCAGGCGGACCAACTGACCGGCGACGCCGCGATCGACGCGCTCGCGGCGCGCGCGCTGATGCGCGGCCAGAGCTGGGCGGAGGCGCTGCGCAAGGAGGATCCGCGCGCCTACGACGCCGCCGTGCAGCGGCTCGTCGAGGCCGCCCATGCGCTGGCACGCGCCGCCGCGCTGCGCGATCCGGCGCGTCGCGACGACTTCTGGGAACACGCACGGCAGGCGCTGGCGCTGCAGAGCGGCGTCGGGCACCTGGAGCGCGCGCTGCTGGCGGTGGCGCTCGAATGGGCCGCGTCCGATCCGCGCGCGCCGGCCACCGATGCGCTTTTCCCGTTGCGGCCAAGCGCCTGGCTGCATCTGCAGTGCGGCGGGCCGGATCCGCTGGCCGACGCGCTGCTCGCGAGCGCCGAGGCCGCCGGCATTCCCTGCCTGCGGCTGAACGCCGATCTGCCGCTGGATGCCGCGTTCCACGGCGGCGCACCGGTCGGGCGCCTGGAGCAGGCCGTGTGCGAAGACTTCGAAGACCTGGCGCAATGCAGCGCCGCCTCGGTGCTGGACCACCTGCGATCGGGACGCGCCCCGGTGGCGCTGATCGCGCAGGACCGCGTGCTGCTGCGTCGCGTGCGCGCGCTGCTGGAGCGCCAGGGCCTGGGCATCCAGGACGAGACCGGTTGGACGCTGGCGACCACCGCGCCGGCCGCGCAACTGATGGCGATGCTGCGCGCGGCGCGGCGGGACGCCACCGTCGACGACTGGCTCGCCTGGCTGAAGACGCCGCTCGCCGCGTCGTTGCGGGAGAAAGGCGGCAGCGCCTCGCTGGGCGCGCTGGAGGCGCACTGCCGCCGGCGCGGCTGGTCCGCGCCGCAGGCCGTGCGTGCCGATCGCCTGCCGCCGGGGAGCGAGCGGCTCTGGGAGGCCGCCCGCGAAGCGCTGGTGCCGTTGCAGTCGCGCGGCGCGCAGGCGCTGGAAGCCTGGATCGAGGCGCTGAAGCAGACCCTCCAGCAGCTCGGTGCCGACGAGCGTCTCGCACGCCAGCCCGCCGGCGGCCCGCAGGTACTGGAAGCGCTCTGGCTGAGCAAGACGCCGTGGCCGGGGTCCGGTCACGAAGCGGTGCTGCGCGGCGCGCAACTCACCGCGTCCGAATTCGTCGACTGGGTGTCGCAGACGCTGGAGGCCGGCGAGTACAAGCCGCCGCTCGAAGGCGGCCTGCAGATCATGATCACGCCGCTGGCGCGGACGATGCTGCGGCCGTTCGGCGCGATCGTGCTGCCGGGCGCGGACGCGGCGACGCTGGGACCGGTGCCGCCGGGGCCGGTGCTGATCGGGGACACGTTCGCGCGCGAGATCGGCTTGCCCACCGTCGAAGGCAAGCGGCAGGCGCTGGCGTGGCAGTTCGCGCAGCTGCTGCGCGCGCCGGCGTTGACGCTGCTGCGCCGCGGGCATCTCGGCAGCGAGCCGCTCGCGGCGAGTCCGCTGCTGGACCGGCTCGACCTCGCGCTGCAGGCGGTGGGGCAGGGGCTGCCGCATTGGCATGATCCGCGCATCGAGGCGGCGGTGCCCGCGGCGCCTGTCGACCGCTCCGCGGCTCAGGCGCAAGGACGGCTTCCGTCGAGCTTGAGCGCGAGCGCGGTGGAGTCCCTGCGCCAGTGTCCGTACCAGTTCTTCGCCCGCGTGCTGCTGGGCCTGCGGGAGGCCGGCGAACTCGACGTCCAGGCCGACAAGCGCGACTACGGCACCTGGCTGCACGCGGTGCTGCACCAGTTCCACACGGAGCGCGTGGAGAAGCGCGATCCCCTCCTCGATGACGACGCCCGCCTGCAACGCGCGGCGCAGGACCAGATGCGGGAACTCGGCCTGGCGCCGGCGGAGTTCCTGCCGTACTCGGCGAGCTTCGCGCGCTTCGTGCCGGCCTACCTCGACTGGCTCGCGGAACGCGAGGCCGACGGCCAGCGGTTCGAACGCGGCGAGGTCGACCGACGCGTGCATCCCTGGGCGGCGACCGAGCCTGCGCTCGCGGAACTCGCGCTGCTCGGGCGCATCGACCGGATTGACGATGGCGCCGATGGCGCCGCTGGGCAGCTGCTCATCGACTACAAGACCGGCAGCCTGAAGGGCTTGAAGGACAAGGTCGCGAATCCGCTCGAAGACACGCAATTGACGGTCTACGCGTTACTCATGGGTTCGGCGCCGACCGGACTCCCGCCCCCGCTTGCGGGAGAGGGTGGGGGTGAGGGCCAGCGGCCGGGGCCGTCCACCAGCCCGCTGCGTGCGCAGTACCTGGCCCTGGACGACGCCAGGGGCATCGCCGAGATCGAGCACGAACACGTGGAGGAGACGGCAGCCGTGATGCTGGACGGCTTGCGTCGGGATCTGCTGGCGATCCATGCCGGCGATCCGCTGCCGGCGTTGGGCGAAGGCGTGGCCTGCGCATACTGCGAGATGCGCGGCCTGTGCCGCCGCGACGATTGGGAAGGGGCCGCGCCGTGACCGCGCCGACGAACGACCAGGCCGCCGGCCCGCTGGGCGCGGCCGCCTACACGCTCGACGGCGCGCCGGTGGCGCGCGAGCGCTTCTACGAGCTGGCCTGCGACCCGGCGCGCAGCGTCGTCGTCGAAGCCTGCGCGGGCGCTGGCAAGACCTGGATGCTGGTGTCGCGCATCCTGCGCGCGCTGCTGGACGGCGCGCGACCGCAGGACATCGTCGCCATCACCTTCACCCGCAAGGCCGCCGGCGAGATGCGCGCGCGCCTGAACGAATGGCTGCACGAGTTCGCCCATGGCGACGACGCGGGGCGCGTGCTCGCGCTGCGCCAGCGCGGGCTCCCGCCGGCGCTGGCGGCCGAACTCGCGCCGCGCCTGGCGACGCTGCAGCGGCGCCTGCTGCAGGACGCGCGTCCGGTGGAGATCCGCACCTTCCACGCCTGGTTCTCGCAGCTGCTGCGCGCCGCGCCGTTGGAGCTGCTGCGCGCGCAGGGCCTGGCGCCCGAGCTGCAGCTGCTCGAGGACGAAAGCGACCTGATGCCCGAGCTCTGGCAGCGTTTCCACGCCGCCGTGCTCGAGGATGAATCCCTGCTGGCGATCTACCGGGAACTGAGCCTGATCCACGGCCGCAACAAGCTGCTGGACTGGCTGACCTCGGCCTTCGACAAGCGTGTGGAATTGCGCCTGGCCCACACGCACGGCCGGCTGATGGACAGCATGCCCACGGCGGCCGAGGTCGTGCCGGAACTGGCGGCCTTCGCCGATCCGATCGACGCCTTCGCGGCGATGCGCGCCGAGTTGCAGGCGCTGGCCATCGAGCTGGGCCAGTCGACCAAGGTCACGCCGAAGAAATGCGCGACCGCGATCGAGCAGGCGCTGCAGCTGGCCGATGAGCCCGCGCTCGCCGGCGTGCGCCAGGCCCTGTTCACGGCGGAGGGATCGCTCCGCAAGAACCTCGGCGACTCGCCCGCGTTGTCGGCGGTGTCGGACCGGCTGCAGCGGCTGCTGCTCGCGATCGACCAGGACCGCGCGCGCCTGTGGCACCAGCAGATGTGCGCGCTGGCGCTGACGCTGCTCGACGCCTTCGACCGCCTCAAGCGCGAGCGCGGCATCGTCGACATGAACGATCTGGAGCGCGGCGCGCTGGCGCTGCTGGGGGACGTCGACCTGTCGGGCTGGGTGCAGGAGCGCCTCGACAGCCAGGTCCGGCACCTGCTGATCGACGAGTTCCAGGACACCAGTCCGATGCAATGGCACGCGCTGCACGCCTGGCTGTCCGGTTATGTCGGCGCGGGCGGCGGCACCAGCGGGCAACGTCCGCCGTCGGTGTTCATCGTCGGCGACCCGAAGCAGAGCATCTACCGCTTCCGTCGCGCCGAGCCCCGCGTCTTCGCCGCGGCGCGCGATTTCGTGCGGGAGGGGCTGGACGGCGTGCTGCTGGCCTGCGACCACACGCGGCGCAATTCGGTGCCGGTGCTGGCGGCGGTGAACGCCGTCTTCGAATCGGCGAGCCTGGCGCAGCAATACAGCGGCTTCCGACCGCACACCACGGAGTCCGGCGGCGGCGACCCGCTGGACGGCGTCTTCTTCATTGCCGGCGACGAGGCCGCCGATGACGAGGCCTCCGGGACGGACCGGGAGGAGGGCGGATGGCGTCCGAGCCTGACCGAGCCGCGACGCGAGCCCGAGCTGCATCGCCGCGAGGCCGAGGCCGAACGGATCGCCGCCTGCATCGGCGACCTGTTGGTCAAGGGCGAGGCGCAGCCGGGCGAGATCTTCGTGCTGGCGCGCAAGCGGGAGGGCCTGCGCGTGCTGGCGCAGATCCTCAAGGGCCGCGGCATCGCCCATGCGGCGCCGGAGGACATGGCACTGCTCGACGCGCCGGACGTCCGCGACCTGCTGGCGCTGCTGGACGCCTTGGCCTCCAGCGGGCATCAGCTGTCGCTGGCGCACACCTTGCGCAGTCCCTTGTTCGGCGCGAGCGAAGCGGATCTGCTGTGGCTCGCCGCCGAGTCGCGATCGGTGAAATGGTTGGGCGGGCAGGTCGCCGAGACCGCGGCTGAAAACGCGGACGTGACGGACGTGACGGACGGGGCGGGCGGGGCGGAGGCGCCCGTCGTGAAGAGTTGGTGGGAGACGCTGCTCCAGGCCGACGGTGACGCCTTGAGCGAGCCGCTGTGCCGCGCGCGGGACCTGCTGTCGCGCTGGGGTGCCATGGCGGTGCTGCGCAGCCCGCACGACCTGCTCGACGCGATCGTGCACGAAGGCGACCTGATGGCGCGCCTGGCCGCCGCCGTGCCGGCGAGCGAGCGCCGCGCGCGCCTGCACGCGGTGGAGGCGCTGCTCGCGCTGGCGCTGGCGTTGGACGGCGGCCGTTATGCCGGGTTGTACGGTTTCGTCCGCGCGTTGAAGAGCCGTGCGCTGAAGCTGGCGGCGCCCGCCGAGCCCGACGCCGTGCAACTGCTGACGGTGCACGGCGCCAAGGGCCTGGAGGCGAAGGTCGTGATCCTGATGGACGCCGAGGCGGGGCCGGCGCGGTCGGAGAGCATGGCGCTCGCGATCTCGTGGCCGGTGCAGGAGGCCGTGCCGCGGACCGTGGCGTTCCTGGTGTCGGAGGCCAAGCCGCCGCCGTCGCTGCAGGCCTTGCTCGACGACGAGAAGGACCAGCGTCAACGCGAGGAACTCAATGCGCTCTACGTCGCGATGACGCGTGCGCGGCATCGGCTGCTGCTGAGCCGCACGCCGGCGAAGCGCCAGAGTTCATCGGGCACATGGTGGACGCGGGTGCAGCCGCAGGCCGAAGCGATGGCGGTGCCGGAAGTTGCCGCCGACACGGCCGCGTCAGACGAGGACGTCGCGACGCTCAAGGTGTTGCCGCGCGTGGATCCGCTGCCCGTTGAGGCGGCGGAATCAGCGCCTGACGTCGGCCAGAGCCCGGACGAGGTCGACGAGAGTGCCGCGCTCGGCGAGGCGCTGCATCGCGTGCTCGAATGGCACAGCGGGCCGCAGGGGGGCGCGCATGCGCTGGAACGTCTGATCGCAGCCGCGGCGCAGATGTACGGGCTCGACGCTCGGCGCACCGAGCGCCTCGAGCGCAGCGTGCGCGCGATCCTCGGCGGCTCGGAATGCGCGCCGTTCTTCGACGCCGCGGCGCTCGACTGGCAGGGCAACGAGGTGCCGCTCAGCTGGAACGACCACGACATGCGGCTGGACCGGCTCGTCAGCCGGCGCGACGGCGCGGGCGTACGCACGTGGTGGGTGCTCGACTACAAGCTCCACCCGGCGCCGCAGCGCAATCCCGAGTACATCCAGCAGCTGTGGCGCTACCGCGAGGCCGTGATGGCGCTGCAGCCCGGGGAGCCGGTGCGCTGCGCCTTCATCACGGGACAGGGTCGCCTGATCGATTGCACCGAGGCAGTGGCCGGCGCTGCCGACCTCTTCGCCTAGATCCGACGCCTGCTCTCTTCCCCTCCCCCGCAGTGCGGGAGAGGGCGTGAGAAGGAGAGTGAGCGTGAGCGTGAGGAGGGGGCGTCCCTCAGGCCGGCGAGCCGTAATCCCCTTCGGACGGCCGGCTGTGCCAGGCCACCGAGGTGGTCGTGGGCCACGGGCCGCCGTCGCCCAGGCGCTGGTGCACCGCCTGCGCGCTGACCGCCGCGGCTTCCAGCACGCGCGTCAGCGCCTGGAACTCCGCCAGCGATGGCTGCGGCATCGACGTCCGCAGGTACACGTTGCCGCGCAGGCTCAGCAGCACGAACGGCCTGCCTTCCACCAGCACGTCCTGCGTCGCCTGCGCCAGCCGCTCGTTCAGGTCCTTGTCCAGCCAGGCCATCACCAGTTCCCGGTTGATGCCCACCGCCCCGAAGCGCTGCCGCACGAGCTTGGACTCCATCTGCGAATGCTTGGGGAACATCACCAGCCAGCGCATCTCCTCCGGCGTGTCCGTGTCCACGCGCGTGCGCAGCGTGTCGGTGTAGGCCTCGAAGACGTTGCTTTCCAGACGCTCCATCAGCTTGCGCTCGATGAGCATCATCTGCATGTCCGGATTGACCTTGAGCTCGCAGCGCATGCGCAGCTCAAAGCCGTCGATGTAGCTGCGCTGCGAGGGTCCCCACTCGATGCGGGTGAGGCCGGGCAGCGTGCGGGGCAGGTCGATGACGAAGCCGCGCCCGTCGCGGGCCTGGCGCAGCTGGCCGCCGCGTTCCGCGGCCCATTCGCTCAAGGGGCGCCACCGGGCCGCATTGGCACGGGCGGCGAACCACAGTTTGATTTGTTTGATTACCATGAGGCGGGACGATGCGCGAGGGGCCCGGGGTCCGTGCATTGACGAGTCGACGGAGGTGTCCGCCGACGTGTTGACTGACGTGTCGACCGATCTGTCGACCGATCCGTCAACGAACAGGGCCTCGCGCCCGAACGGAGAACGCTTGATGATCGAAGTGTATTCATGGCCCACGCCCAATGGCCACAAGGTTCACATCATGCTGGAAGAGTGTCGCCTGCCTTACCGGGTGATTCCCGTGGACATCGGCGCCGGCGAGCAGTTCGAGCCGAAATTCCTGGCCATCAGCCCCAACAACAAGATCCCCGCGATCGTCGATCCCGACGGACCGGACGGGCAGCCGATCTCGCTGTTCGAGTCCGGGGCGATCCTGCTGTACCTGGCCGGCAAGACCGGGCAGTTCCTGCCGCCCGACACCCGCGGGCGCTACGAGGCGCTGCAGTGGCTGATGTTCCAGATGGGCGGCGTCGGGCCGATGCTCGGCCAGACCCACCACTTCCGCATGTACGCCCCCGAGAAGATCGATTACGCCATCGACCGCTACACCAACGAGGCCAGGCGCCTCTACGGCGTGATCGACCGGCGGCTGGCCCACACGAAGTACATCGCGGGGGACGCGTACGGCATCGCCGACATGGCGATCTTCCCGTGGCTGCGCGGCGCGAAGAACCAGGGCGTCGAGATGGCGGACCATCCGCACCTCAAGGGCTGGTTCGACGAGATCGCGAAGCGGCCCGCGGTGGTCCGTGCCGTCGAGGTGCTGGCCGAGAAGCGCCGGCCCCTGGTCGATGACAAGGCGCGCGAGGTGCTGTTCGGCAAGGCCCAGTACGAGCGGCGCTGATCCGCCCCGCGATCCGCAGGCCACCCCACCCATCGATGCGCCCTGCAGGACCGGTCGCGCGGTCGGCGCGGGGGTCAGATCTTGCCCAGCCGCGCGCGGTCGCCCAGCTCGGTGAGCCAGCGCCGGCCGTCCTCCCGGATACCGGTCGCCAGGCCCTTGTCCTGCAGCCGCTGCTGCATCTCCTCGCTGACCGGCATGCCGCCGGGCGATTGCGGCAGGAAGTAGAGCGCGGCGCGCTCGTCCTCGGTGATCACCAGGTCGGCGGGCGGGACGGGGAAGCTGAAAGTCGGCGGCGTGGACATGGGCCGCAGTATCTCTCAGAGGACGGTTCCGTCAGACCGTCGCGACGGCCCGGCGCTGAGCTTCGACGCCCGCTTCCGTCGTGACCGACGAGGCTCGTGCGCGACGACGGCCCGCCATCCCCGCCGCGAGCGCGGCGATGCCGATCAGCGCGAGCGACCCCGGCTCCGGCAGTTCGCCGGCGGCGAAGGCCAGCGAGGTGGCCATCAGCATGGCATTGCTCGTCGTCATGCCCGAAGGACCCGACACCGGGTTGCCGGTGCCTGGCCACACGTTCAGGCCGACGACGATGCCGTTGTGGTCGGTGCGAAGCCCCGCCAGGGGCCGGTTGTCGGGCCAGGCGGCGACGACCTGGGCGCCCGCCTTGGGCGTGAGCTTGTAGCAGGGTGAGGACAGGCCCGCGCTGAAGCTGCCGATGTCGCGCATCAGCGGGCTGTCCGGCATGAGGACGTTGGCCGGCCCGCTGCATGCGCCCTGGTTGTTGTTGGTGTTGAAGACGTCGTAGTTGGCCGTCACGAAGCGGCCGTCGAGTCCTCCGAGCGGGAGCGCCGCGTTGGAGAGGCCTGCTTCGACGACACCGCCGCCCAGATCCACGTAGTCCGCCAGGACGTTGCCCAGCAGCTTGGCGTCGGCGAACTTCTTGCCCGGCGCCCCGGAGTCGAGATACACGAGCACCGCGTCGTAGGGCGTCAGCATGGCGAGCGACGGCGTGCCGGTGTTGACGTTGAAGACATCGATGGTGCCGCCGACGATGCCGGTGGCGGCGATCTTCGACTGCACGTCCGCCAGGCCGTCCGCGGCCGCGGGTGCGCCCAGGATCAACACCGACGCCTGGGCGGCGATGGCGGTTGCGCACAGCGCGGTCGCGGCCAGGACGGATCGGAGGACGGGAAGGAGGACGGGAAGGAGGGGGGCGCGCTTCATCGGGTTGCTCTCTCTGCTGTCTGTCGTTCTTGTCGTCAGGGGCCGGGAGGCCGGGAAGAAGAAACGGAAAGCAACATCCAAGCCACGATGCGCCAAGTCCGGTGCCTCAAGGGCTGGCGCGCACTGTCCCTGGAGAAGGGCTCAGCAGGTGTAATGAATTCCGACACTTCCGGCGTGGAAGTTGCTTCGCGGATCGCCCGCAGATCGGCCCGCGGCACCCTTGTCATGCTGGGGTAAACACCGTCCGCCCGCGTGGCGTCCGGCGACGGTTGGAGAGAAACTTGCCATGGCGTGCAGGTGCAGCCTGCTTGTTTGCAGGCCGCAATTCCTATCACAACGCAAAAGGAGTCCGCCATGTCAGCCAAGCCAGACCACACCGACGCCGTCGGGGGCGTCGAGAGTCACAACGGACGCTGGTTCGTCCGCGAAGTCGTCGGCGAGGCGCCGCCGTTCAAGGCGCGTTACCTGGTGATCGCCGCGCATCCGGCGCCCGGCGGCAAGCCGGAGCTCAACGGCTACTGGCACGAGCTGGAACGCAGCTTCGACACCTGGAGTTATGCGGCCGACGCGGCACTCGAAGCCGCGCAGCGGACGATCGACTTCCGCCCTTGACGTCCCGGGCGGGTCACCTTTCCCGGTGGCCCGTCCTGGCGCTCACATCCCCGCGGTGATCCGATTCTGCAGCGCCTTGTACTGGTCCAGGCGCGGCCCGCCCAGGGCCACCGCGCGCTCGATCGCGAGCGAGGCCTTGTAGCGATACCCCTGTTCCATCAACACCTGCGCCAGGTTGTTCCAGCCTTCGGGCAGATCGGGTCGCACATCGGTGAGCCGCGCGTAGTGCTGGGCCGCGGCGCGCCTGTCCTTCGCGGCGTAGGCGGTGTTGCCCGCACCCAGCAGCAGCACGGCCTCGCCGGGCCACCGCGTCAGCGCGGCCGTGTAGCCCTTGCGCGCGGCGCGCGCGTCCAGACGCTCCAGCGCCGCCAGCGCGGCACCGGTCCCCGCGCCGTCCAGCGAGGCCGGCAGCACGTCGGGCGGCAGCGTCGTCATCGCCCAGTAGTCGCCGCGTGCCCAGGTGCGCTCGAAGACGGGGAGTTCGACCTCCTGGCGCGCGGTCTTGCCGCTGTGCAGGAGGATGGTGCGGCGTTGCTTGTCGTAGCCGACGGCGACGGCGTAGTGCCACACCGGCACGAGGTCCAGCGACAGGTTCTGGAACACGATCACCGGATGCCCGGCGGCGACCTCGGCCAGCAGCGCGTCCAGCCGCGGCGGCAGCACGTAGGCCGGCAGGCCCTGGCGACGCGTCGCGACCAGCATCTCCGTCTGCAGCGAGCCCTTGCGGCCCGGCAGGAAGACCTGCGGCTTGAGCTGCTCCACCGTCGTCGACTTGCCCGCCGTGCGCAGCAGCATCGCGAGCGCGGCGGGGCCGCATTCGTAATCGTCCTGCGCGATGAAAGGCGTTTTGGCGGACAGGTCCACGCGCGCGGGCAGGTCGGCGGGCCATTGCCGCTCCAGCGCCTGCAGCTGCGGCGGCGTGCCGGCGCAGCCGCCGAGCAGCAGCGTGAGCGCCAGCGCCGGCGCGGCCAGCGCGATCAGCGGGCGGAACGGCCGGGTGGGCCGAGCCGGTCGAGCGGGTCGAGCGGGTCGAGCAGGTCGAGCAGGTCGAGTACGCCGGTCATGCCGGACGGACCGGGTGATCGCCATCAAGACCTCCGCGCTCAGCGGATCGACCGCGTGAAGGGGAAGACCTTCGTGAAGCCCAGGATGTCGGTGATCAGCAGGATCACGAACACGGTGAAGATCAGGCCCAGCACGTCGCCGCCGGCGGGCGCCTCGGCGATGCGGCCGTCGAGCGCGCGGATCTCGTCGTCGGACATCGCGTCCACGCGCGCCTGCGCGGCGGCGGCGTCGACGCCTTCCTTGACCATCGCCTGACGCACGTCGTCGCGGGCGAAGAAGGCGTTGACGCGGACGCGGCTGTCGGCCGCGGTACCGGCCGTCGTGGCCGCCGAGCTCGACGGCACCAGCGCGTCGGTCGGCACGACCTGGGCGCTGGCGTGCATCGGCAGCGCCATCAGCGTGCAGGAGGCGATCAGCGTGGACGCGATCGCGCGCTTGGCACGCGAGGGGCGCGCCGTGCGGGCGGCGTGGACGAGTTCTTGTCGGTTCATGGTCGGACCTGAAAGGAAGGATGGCGAAATCCTAGATCCGCGCCCGATGCTGTTACAAGTTCGATTACCGGGCGTCACAACGGATGCACATCCCGGCTGATCCGATGTCCGGAGGGCCTGGCGGAACGTGTTAAGGCGAGCCGCGGCGTCGGTCAGCGATCGCAGCGTTGGCCGCTGGCGCTGCGCAGGATCCAGCGTTCGGCCTTGCGCGAGAGCAGCGCGGTCGAGCTGAGGGTGCCCAGGTCGCAGGTGCTCGCGTCGACCTCGGCGAACTGCGCCAGCTCGACGGTGTCCGCGTCGCGCCATCGCATGAAGCGGAAGCTGATCGCGGTCTGATCGGGCGTGGGCTGGAAGCGGTAGCGCTCGACGAGGCGGCCGTCCTCGCGGCTCCAGAGGACGACGCCGTTGAACTCGGCGCCCGGCGACGCGTGGGTCACGACCAGGTAGCGGCCGTCCGGCGACGGATTGACGTTGCCGTGCATCTCGTAGCGGGTGCCGTCGGCGCGCGAGATCCACAGCAGCTCGCTGCCGGCGGCCAGCGTGGCGCGCACGACGTAGAACTGGCCGTCGGGCGACAGGCCGTCCAGGCGGAAGTCGACGGACGGCCGGGCCGGATCGGCGGCGTCGGCGGGCTGGCTGTCGAGCACCACGGGACGGCCCTTGGCGACGGGCAGCCACAGGCGGAGGTCATCGCGCCGCGCCGGT
Organism: Mitsuaria sp. CC2; assembly: GCF_048957715.1. NCBI lineage: Bacteria > Pseudomonadati > Pseudomonadota > Betaproteobacteria > Burkholderiales > Sphaerotilaceae > Roseateles > Mitsuaria sp. CC2. The sequence continues at coordinate 44,560 of NZ_JARVXN010000007.1, forward strand.
GCGCCGACCCGCCGCAGGACCTCGGCCTCGGCCTGGGCTCGGAACTGCTCGTCGGAGCCTTCCTCCACAGCGGCGACGGCGCCGCCGGCGGTGGCGGACGAGGGCGCGAACAGTGCGCCGCGCGGGGCGAATCCGGCGGAGGCCATGGGGCGGGGCGGCGCGGGCCAGGCGTTGGAGGAGGCCTCGACGGCGAATCCCGTGAGCATCAGCGCGAGCGCGAGGGCAGCGCGGAACGTCGGTCCGGAGCGGACGGCGAAAGCGGTGGTCGCAAAGGCGGGCGGGGCGGACAACATCGGACGGAACAGCGGACAGGACGGCGGACGCGGATGGACGGAGGGATCGGGAAGCCCCAAGGCATCGCAGTCTAAGAGCCTCTCCGTGCGCTGGCCCACACACGTTACGCCTCGTGACAAGACCTGCCCCCGGCGCTGGGGCAGGCAGGTGTCAGCTCGCCTTCAAGTCGGCTTCAAGTCGCCTTCAGCGCTTGCAGCGCGGCACCGTGACGTCTTTGAGCGCCCAGCTTTCGCCGTCGCGCTTGAGCACGACCAGCGTGTCTTCGGCCCCGTTGGGGCAGGTGACCGGATCGCCGGCCGCGGTGCGTTCGAGTTCGATCGTCCGGTTGTCCTTCCAGCGCATGAAGCGGTAGAGGGCGAGCTGGTCGGCCGGCGGCACGTGGCGGAAACGCTCGACCAGACGGCCGGAGGCGCGTTCCCAGATCACGATGCCGTTGAAGTCCAGCAGCTCGGAGGCGCTGACGACGGCGAGCTGGGTGCCGTCCGGCGAGGGCCGCGGGTTGGCGTGCAGCGAGGTGCGCTCGCCGTCCTGGCGCGAGACCCAGATCACGTCCGTGCGGTCGTAATAGGTGGCGCGCACGACGAAGAACTCGCGATCGGGCGTGAGGCCGTCGAAGCGGTAGTCCTCGTAGGCGGCCTCGCCGTGGCCGGTCGCGTTGGGCCAGACGCTGTCGAAGAGTTCCGGGCGTCCGGAGACCGTCGGCAGCACCAGCCGCGAGCCGGTGCGCTTGATCAGGTCGTGCCGGCCGGCCGCATTGGCCTTGCGGATCGCATCGGCCTCGGCCTTGGCGCGGAAGGCCTCGTCGGAGCCTTCGCCGCCCGGCGCCTGTCCCAGTTCCGCTTCAGGCTTCGGTCGCTGCAGGTCCTTCGTGAAGTCGCCCTTCGGCGCGATGCCGGTCGACTTCGACGGCGGCACCGGCCGTTGCGACGACTGCGCAGCCGCGTTGCCGGCGGTCATGGCGGTCGCGGCGAGCACGGTCAGCGCAGCGACGGCGACGCGCGTCACGGGGGCGAAGGAAACGACGGAACGGACGGGAGGAGGCATGAAGGGCTGTTCAGTTCAACCGTGGATCGCCGCGGCGACGATCTGGCCGATGGAGAGGCACATCGCCGCGACCACGACGGCCAGGGCCATGTTCTTGTGCTCGACGATCTCCTCCCACAGCTTGTACGGGGTCAGCTTGTCGATGATGATGAAGCTGATCCAGAACACCAGCACGCCGATGAGGGCGTACAGGATGGAGCCCAGCACGACCGCGGGCTTGAGCCATTCGAAACCTTCCATGTCGTTCTCCTGATCGGATGTGATTCTGACTTGACTGCGGCGAACGGCGGTGGGAGATCCGAGCTGCCGGAGTGTCTCCGCGATTGCCGTTCCCGTCGTCTGGCCTGTGAGTGACTCTGCGTGAGACTGGTGACTACTTGTGGCCGCCGCCACCGCTGCTGTAGCCGCCGTACGAACCGCCGCTGGATCCGACATAACCCACGCCGGATCCCCGGCTGCTGCGCTTGCACTGCTGGTACTCGGCGCTGCTTTCGCCGTAAGTGTCCCTGTAGCGGTCGCAGTCGTCCGAGCTGCAGGCCCGCAGCATCGCGAACAGCACCGCGATGAGGACGAGCCCGATCATGATGTTGCGCAGCAGCTTGCCCTGGTCCATGCCCGAACTGACGTCGCGGCGCAGCGCCGGCATCCTGTCCTCGGGCAGTGCGGCGAAGCGGCGCACCTCGGCGGCATCGACGGCCCGGCCATGGCTCCAGGTCACCTCGTTGCCGGCCTGCTCGCTGCTGAGCAGCTCCAGCCGCGTGCCGTTGCGCCATTCGAAGTCGCGCACGAGGGCGCGTTCCTCGCGCTTCACGCGCCAGTAGAACTCGCCCAGCACATAGGTGACCTTTGCGGTGTAGGTCCACTTGTGCTTGAAATCCTTGTCCTTGTAGCGGACCGACTTCGCCCCCGCGTTCGAGGGCGCGCCGGTGATCGGGCGCACGACGCTCCAGCCGTCCTCGGTGTCGACCAGGAAGGCGAAGCCCTCCATGCGGTTGAACAGCAGGTACTCGCGCCAGAAGGTCTGTTCGTCCTCGCTGGATTCCGGGATGTCGCAGCGTTCCAGGTAGCCGACGACCTGCCAGGGCTTGGGCGTGCCGCCCTCGACGGCGAGCAGGCCGGTGGTGCCGAGCGGGATCTGCGGCTCGCCGCCGGTGTTCTGGCGATACGCCGCGAGATCGGCGCCGGCGCCCTTCGAGACGTCGACCACGGACTTGCACTGGCCGCAGACGATGGACTGCGTGGTGCCGAGCTTGGGTTCGAGCGCGGCGCCGCAGTTCGGGCAGGGCAGCGCCTTCGACTGCAGCGTGGCGCCGCTGGCCTCTCGCAGGCCGGTCAGCGCCAGGTCGGCAAGCTGCACCTGTCGCCCGATCGACCAGGTCGGCCGGGCGGGATCGCTGTATTCGAGCGTCGCGACCTCGTCCGCGGTGTTGCGCAGGTCGACGACGGGGTAGCTCTTCGCGAGCTCGGGCGGGTGCGGCAGTTCGCCCTCGGCGGCGGCGAGCGTCGCGTCGGTGATGGACGCGACCTGCCAGGCCGAGCCTGCCAGCATCTGCAGCCCGCCGGGGCGCAGCGTGGCGGGATCGGGCGCGCGCTCCTGGAGCGGCGCCTCGAAGCTGATGACGAAACTGCCGTTGTCCTCGGCCAGCCAGCCGCTGCGGGGCGGCTGGTCGGCGCTGGCGTCGAAGAGGAGGTGCCACTCGTTCCAGCTGCCGTCGGCATAGGCCATCTGCAGCCGCCCGGCGACGACGAAGCCCGTCCCTGCGTAGCGACCGGCGGCGCCGAGCTGCAGCGGGGAGTAGTCCTCGAACAGCTCCGCGCTGGTGCCGATCTTGCGCAGCGCGTCGCCCTCACGCAGCAGCGTGGAGCGGCAATAGCTGCAGACGGCGCTGGCGGACGCGGCCGAGGCGAACTCGACCGGCGCACCGCAATTGGGGCAGTGCGCCTGCCAGCGACGCTGGGGGGAAGCGGTGGCCAATCAGGACCCGGGACGAGACATGCCGAGCGGCGCGCGCCGCGTCAGCTGAGCTTCTTCAGCAGCTCGGCCTTCTTGGCCGCGAATTCCTCGTCGGTGAGGATGCCCTTGGCCTTGAGGTCGCCGAGTTTCTCCAGCAGCAGGAGCACCTCGTCGGCGCTGGCGCTGACGGGTTGAGGCTGAAGGGGCGCGGCGCCTTGCGCGGCGGCCTGAGGGGCCGCCTGGTTGGCGCCGGTGAGGCCCTGCTGCAGCTGCTGCGCCATGGTCTGGCCGAGGGCCAGGCCGGCGCCCAGGCCCATCGCGTCGCCGGCGATGCCGCCGCCGCCCGAGCCCACGCCTTCGGCAAGCTTGGGGATGGCCTGCGCGGTCTGGTACTGCATGAACTGGCCCATGTTCTGGCCGATCATGCCCATGCCGATCTTCTGGTCGAGGATCTTCTGCAGCTCCTCGGGCAGGGAGACGTTCTGCAGGGTGACCATCTCGAGCTTGAGGCCGAGCGCGTCGAAGGACGGCGCGGTGGCCTCATGCAGGGCCTTGGCGAACTCGACCTGGTTGGCGGCGAGGTCCAGGAAGGGGATGCCGGACTGGGCGACCGCGTCCGAGATGTGCTGCAGCATCAGGCCGCGGAGCTGGCCGTCGAGTTCGGTGACGGTGTAGCGCTCGCGGGTGCCGGAGATCTCGGTGTGGAACTTCTTCGGGTCGACGACGCGGTACGAGTAGTTGCCGAACGCGCGCAGGCGCACGGCGCCGAAGTCCTTGTCGCGGATGGTGACGGGCTGGGTGGTGCCCCAGCGCTGGTCCACCTGCTGGCGGGTGGAGAAGAAGTAGACGTCGCTCTTGAAGGGGGACTCGAAGAGCTTGTCCCAGTTCTTCAGGTAGGTGAGGACCGGCAGGGTCTGCGTGGTCAGCTTGTACATGCCGGGGCCGAACACGTCGGCGACCTTGCCTTCGTTGACGAAGACGGCCATCTGCGATTCGCGGACGGTGAGGGAGGCGCCGTACTGGATTTCGAAGTCCTGCATCGGATAGCGGAACGCCAGGACGCCGTTGTCGTCCTCCGTCCACTGGATGATGTCTATGAACTGTTTCTTGATGAAGTCCATCAGGCCCATGGCGCTGCTCCACGAAAGGCACGGTCCAAGTCGACCGTCGCGGGGGAGTATCCCTCAGCGCCGGGGCGACCTTGGTCACCCTGAGGGGGGAGGTGCGTGCGGAGGGAGCGACGCGGCCGTGCGCGCTCCAACCGCCCGCCATGCTTACTTCGACGTTCCGCAACTCGCCGAGGTCGGCGTCCACAGCGTTGGCGTGGAGGCTGGATTCCAGCCGGCGCCGGCCCACGCGGTGTGGGTCACCAGCGCCTTGTAGCTCTTGCCCTGGTAGCTCACCACGGTGCCGAGGTTGAAGGTCTTGCCTTCGCTCCAGACGGGGCAGCTCGGCGCGGGAGCGGGGGAAGGCGCGGGGGAAGGCGCGGGGGAAGGAGAAGGAGAAGGAGAAGGAGAAGGAGAAGGAGAAGGGGCGGGCGCCGGTGAAGGCGCAGGCGCCGGAGATGGGGCAGGCGATGGCGCCGGAGAGGGCGCTGGTGCGGGCGAGGGGGCTGGCGGAGGCGGCGTGGCGCCGCTGGTGTCTGTGCCGTGGGTGGCGGTGGTCCAGCCGAGGAACTCGTAGCCGCCCTGGTCCGGCCCGTGCGAGCGCACGTACGACTGGAAGTTGGGGAGGGCGACGCCGCGGCTGACGTAGCCGTTGAGCGCGAGTTCGGTGTAGCCGGACTCTGTGTGATAGCTGCGGCAGTCGCGCACGCCCGAGCCGTTGGCGAGCGATTTGGCCATGTACTCCAAGCCCATGGCCAGACGCGGCAGCGCGTCCTTGCTGTTGGGCTTGTGCATCCAGACCGAGTTGTCGCCCTGATTGGCGGCCATCTCGGCGGCCTGGGCGATGCCGATCAGGTTGTACTGCGGATGCCAGCAGTCGCGGGCCTTGAGTTCGTTGATCTCGCCGTTGCCGTAGATCGACACCGGGATCATCTCGATCAGCCGGGTCAGGCCGGCGGCGTAGCGGGTCGGGTTGTCCTGATAGACGCCGGCGGCCATCATGCCCAGCGCGGCCGACACGGCCCAGTTGTTGACGCGCGTCTGCGCCTTGGCGGTCTCGGTGTAGAGGCGGTCGACGAAGCCGTTGAAGCGCGCCACGTCGGCGGCCGGCCAGGCCGCGAGGCCGCCGTTGTGATGGCGCAGGATCTCGGCGGCGCTGATCCAGACGGGCAGCATCCACGCGGCTTCGAGCTGCACCTGCGCGGCGTTCGTGCCGGAGGCGACGGTGAAGCCGCGGAAGGTGGCGGCCCAGTCGTTGAGGATGGCGACGGCCTTGTCGCGATGGCGCACGTCGTTGGTCTTCACCCAGCGGAGGGTGTTGAGGTAGGCGGCCATCGCGTCGTTCTTGAAGCGCGACTCCTGCGGACCGCGGGCGCTGCCGACGACCTCCACGGTGGTCAACGCCTGATGCGAGTACGTGTAGTTGCTGCGCGAGTCGGCGAGCACGACGGCGTAGCCCGTCTTGATGGCGCTGCCGGACGGGGAGTTGGCAGCAGCCTTGAAGGTGTCGAGCCGGGCCTGGCTCATGAAGATGCCGGGGTGGCGGAACTTCGAGGGGGCCTGGGCCTGGATGGTCGCGCGGTCGCTGTCGCTCTGCGCGCCTGGCGCATCGGCATCGGACGTCGCACTCGACGCGACGACGCGCGGGTCGAGTCCCTCGCCGCCGCCGCAGGCCGACAACACGGCCAGCAGGACGGGCGTGAGCGTCCATCGAAAGCGGCGGGCGAAGGTCGCTTGTGGCGAGCGTGCGTGGCGCTTGGAGGTGTCCGGTCCGGTCATGTTCGTGAGCTCCGCTGATGAGGGCGACGCGACTTTACGAACCTGAAAACCGGAGGGATGTGACGGTGGGTAATGAGGTGCGAGCGCGGAAACGACTGCTCGGCGGAGCTACCTACAAAGGGGTAGAGCGGCAGCGTTCTAGTATCCGCGAGTCTCTTCGGGCCTCAATCCGCGTCGGACCTTCTCACGCGCCCGCGCTTCTTCCTTCATCAGCCTGCCGTTCGCGACATGCCGCACCAGCCACGGCAGCGTGCGCAGCTTCGCGCCGCTGGCCGTCGCCGGGATCCAGGCCTTGGCGCATTTCTCGAAGAGCTCCGCGTTGAGCGCAAGCCGAGACGGCGTCATCCCCAGCAGCAAGACCTGACCCGCATGCAGCGCCACATTGCCGCCGTCGGCCAGCGCGGCGGGCAATTGCGAGAGGTCTTCGGTGGGTTGGGCCATGTGCCCGAGCTGCCGGATCTGCTCGTCGAAGACCGGCGGCATCCATCCGCCGAAGGCCGCCAGCTGCCGGCAGAACGGACCGCCGCCGATCAGCACGGCGCAGACGTCCTGGCGCGATTCGTAGACGGTGCGATGCAACGCGATGGCAGCGATCGTCGCCATGCGCGAGGCCGCCGCAGCCGCTGCGAACGTCGATAGCACCGACGAATCGGACCGGATCGACACGGCCTGAACCGACGCGTCCGCCGCGCAGCCCCACCACATCCGACCGTTCCCGGGATCGCGCAGCGATACGCTGTCCGATGGCTGCGGCATCAGCCCGCGCGCGAGCAGCCGCTGCCGAAGGCTGCGCCAGGTCTCGGCGAACTCGTCGTTGCTCATGTCAACGCCATCACATCGTCGAAGCGGTTCAGCGCGTCGTCGATGACCTCGTCGGTGTCGGCCAGGCTCGTGTAGAGCCGGCTCCCCGCCACCGAGATCAAGCCATGCGCGGTGAACGCCGCCCCCATCTCTTCCATCATGTGCTTGCGCCGCTTCGCCTCGTCCTTGACGCGGATGAGCTTCCACAGGCTGCTGGTGTCGAGCAGCAGCACGCCCGAGGTCTGCAGATGCACGATGGAGCCGAGGTTGTAGGCGACATAGGGCAGGCCGCGTCGCCGGATGATCTCCTCCAGGCCGATGCGCAGGCGCTCGCCGGCGCGACCGGCGACGGCCGGCGCATTCGTTCGCTCCACCTCCAGCAGCGAGTGGTACCCCGCCACGCAGCTGAGCGGATTCGCCGACAAGGTGCCGCCGACGAAGGCCCGCCGCGAGGTCGTCCCGATCCCGCCGACCAGCGACATCATGATCTCGCGCCTGCCCCCGATCGCGCCCGCCATCGGATAACCGCCCGTCAGGCACTTGCCGAGCACCGTCAGATCGGGCGTCACGCCGAAGTAGCCCTGCGCGCCGCCCATGCCGGCGCGGAAGCCCGTCACCACCTCGTCGAAGATCAGCAGCGCGCCGAACTCGTCGCACAGCGCGCGGACCTGCGCGTTGAACTCGCGGTGCACGGGCCGCGTGCCGCTCTCCGGACCGAAGGGCTCCAGCAGCACCGCCGCCGTGCCGCCGCGCAGGCGGTTCCAGCGCAGCAGGCGGCGCAGCGCCTCGGGGTCGTTGGGCAGGCACTCCTGCGTGTGCGCCGTCGCGCCGCGCGGGATGCCGATCGCCTCCATGCGGCCGGTCTTGGGCAGCCGCATGCCGTAGACGAGCTGATCGCTCCAGCCGTGATACGCGCCGCCGATCTTGATCACGCGCCGGCGCTTCGTGAACGTGCGGGCCAGCCGCACCGCGCCCATCACCGCTTCCGTGCCGGAGCCCAGCATCCGCAGCATCTCCACGCCGGGCATGTGGCGGCAGACCAGCTCGGCGAGCTTGACCTCGTACTCGTGCAGCAGACCGGTGACCGGGCCGCAGTCGTCGAGCAGCGCCTTCACCGCCGCGCGCACCGCCGGCGGATTGCTGCCGAGCAGCGTCGGACCGCCGGCCTGCAGGAAGTCGATGTAGCGGTTGCCGTCGATGTCGGTGAGGTGGGCGCCCTCGGCCCGCGTGATCGCCAGCGGGAACGGATGGTTGAAGGCGAGGTTGTGCTGCACGCCGCCGGGAATCACGGTGGCGGCCTGCTCCGCGAGGCGCTTGGAGCCGGCGCAGTGGTCGTCGAACCAGCGCAGGACCTTGGGCATCGCGTCCGGCCGGATCGGCCGCATCGGCTGGTTGACGAGTTCCGCGAAGCGCTCGTAGAGCGCGTGGGTGTCGGGCCAGGAGGGCAGGGCGGAGGCAGTCGTCGACATCACGGTCTCTTGAGATGAAGCAGCAGATCGCGCACCGGGGCGAGGCGATCCAGAAGGCCAGGTTCGCGGCGGGCGCGTTCGTCGATGCGCGCGGCGAGCAGATCACGGGCAAGCGTTTCGAGATGCTCGACGGCGTCGAGCGCGGTGGCGCTGTCCGCCGCGCAGCAGAGGATGCCATGGTTGCGCAGCAGATAAGCCTGCCGATCAGGACGGACCGCCTTGGCGAGCTTGCTCGCGAGCCATGATGTTCCCGAAGGCGCATAACCGACGACAGGCACCTCGGCGCCTAGCCAGCGACTATGCGCCTCCGGAACGATCAGCGCCTGACCGATCAGCGCGCAGGCGCTCGCCAGCGGCTGGTGCGTGTGAACGCTGCAGCCCACGTCCGGCCGCGCGCGCAGCACGCGCGCATGCAGGCCGGTCTCGACGGAGGGCTTGCGTTCACCGTGGCTCTCGTCGTCGACCACGGTCAGATCGGCCAACCGCAGCACGCAGACATCCTCGGGCCGCATGACCAGGTAGTCCGTGGCCGACGGCGTCACGGCGACGAGTGCATCGTCGATGCGCAGCATCAGGTTGCCGCCGGTGCCGGCGAAGTAGCCGCGTTCGGACAGGCGCAGGCAGAGGTCCACCACGTGTCGGCGCGCGATCTCGTGTTTCATGTCGCGGCTCCCGTCGCCGAGCCGGTCGCAGTACCCGCCGCCAGGCCAGTCGCCGCGCCTGTCGCAGGAACTCGGTTGAGCCGGTGATACAGAGGCGCCAGACGCTCACGGATTTCCTTGAACGCCTCGAACTTGTCGCCGTAGAGCCGACGCAGCGCCACGGTGGGTTCGTAGACGCGGCGCGTGCGGCGCAGCGCCGCCAGGTCGCCGAAGCGCAGCTTGCCGGTGCCGATGCCGGCAAGGAAGGTCGCCCCGATCGCATTCGCCTGGATCGGATGCTCCAACTGTCGGATGGGCTGGCCGGTGACGTCCGCGAGGATCTGGCACCAGACATCGCTCTGCGCGCCGCCACCCACCGCCGCGATCGTGCCGGGCGATCGCCCCAGCAGCCGCGCGAAGGGCTCCATCATCCAGCGCGTGTTCAGCGCGACGCCCTCCAGGAACGCCCGGAAGATGTCCTCGCGCGAATGCTCCAGTGAGAGGTTGATCAGACCCGCACGCAACAGCGGATCGTCCACCGGCGTGCGTTCGCCGAAGAGCCACGGCGTGTAGATCAGCCCCCGCGCGCCGGGCGGCACGCGCGCGGCGATCTTGTTGAGCAGCTCGTAGACGGCGGGATGTTCTTCGTCGGAGGCCAGCTCGTCGGGGTGGTAGAGGATGCGGTCGCGCAGGAAGGACAGGTTGGCGCCGGCCGTCGATTGCAGCGCGAGCGCCAGGTAGCGTTGGTCGACCGCGCAGGGAACCGCCGCGATCTTGTGGCGGACATCGGTCCGCATCGTCGGCACATGGGCGCCCAGCCACGAGGAGGTGCCGAGGTAGAGATGGGTTTCGAAGTCCGACACCGCTGCGCCGACCGCGACAGCGGAGGTGTCGACCGCGCCGGCCACCACCGGCGTGGAGGCGGGCAGTCCCAGCGCCGTCGCGACTTCGGGCAGAAGCGGTCCCAGGACATCGGTGGAGCGCACAAGGGGCGGAAGCTTTTCCGCGTCGAGCCCGAGCGCGCGGATGAGCCCGTCGTCGTAGCGGATGTTGGAGGGATCGCGGTTGTCGGTGACCCAGCTCGTGAGGATGGAATCCTGCGTCGCGCAGATACGGCCGCAGAGACGGTAGTTCAGGTAGTCGAGCGCGTTGAGGAAGCAGCGCGTGGCGTCGTGCACGGCGGGCTGTTCATCGCGGATGAAGGCCATGTGACCGGCGGCGTCGCGTCCGCTCAGCGACGGCGCGCCGCCGGTGAGCCGCAGCCAGCGCCAGAGCTTGAGCGGCGCGTAGCCCTCGATGTTGAGCCAGCGTCCACGCAGACGGCGCCGGATCGCCGCGGCGCCGCGCGCGTCCAGCCAGCTGAAGGCCGGTCCGATCGCGCGCCCATCGTGACCGAGGCAGACGGTCACCTCGGTCTGCGTCGAGCAGCACACCGCCGCGACGCGCGACCGCCGCACCGCGTCGGGCGCGAGCACTTCGCCAGCGGCGTCGAGCAAGGCCTGCCACCAGGCTTGCGGGTCCTGCTCCGCCCGCGCGCCGTCGATGTGCAGCGGAACGGGGCGGAAGGCCCAGGCCACGACGTCGCCTGCCAGCGTCACCAGCGCGCACTTGCAGCCGCTGGTGCCCAGGTCCACCGCGAGCACCAGCGGCGCGGTGCCCGAGGAGAAGTCATGCGACGACGCGGGAGGGGTTGGCGCGACGGCCGACGACGTCATCAGAACTTGCGCGACACCGACACCACGACGGTGTTGTTGTCCTGGCGCTTCCAGCCGTCGCCGTCGGGGATCATGAAGAGCTCGGGGCGATGGGTGCTGGTGGCGACCCATTCGGCGGTGAAGTTGAGTCCCCAGCGCACGTGGGTGATGCCGATCGAGTAGTCGCTGAAGTCGGCCTCCTTGAAGTGGCGGATCTTCTGCGTGCCGGCGTGCAGGTTGAGCGTGGTGGTGGGCGTGAGCGGATGGCGGTAGGTCAGGTCGTAGAGCAGGCTGCCGCGGGAGTTCTGGTCGCCGCGCGCATAGCATTCCAGCGCCGGCGTAGGATCGACGGCGGCGACGAGGATCTGGCCGCAGACGCCGCCGGTGTCCGCGCCGCGGTAGGTGCGCGAGAGCACGTTGAGGATGCGTCCTTCGAGCTTGCCCCAGCCGATCTCCAGCACGGCGTAGGCGGTGTCGTAGCGGGTGCGGCGGAAGTCGACGGGCACGCCAGCTTCCATGTCGATGCCGTGCGGGGCGTCGAACTTCGCGCCGGGGAAGAACTCCTTGGCCAGGCCCACGCCGAAGTGCCAGCCGTCGGGATCGCCGAAGCGGTAGCCGGTGCCCAGCAGAAGGTTGAAGCCGTCGCCGTCGGTGAAGGCCTTCTTGCTGACGGTGGAGAGCTGCGCGAGGCCGATGATGCCGGACTCGTGCGCGAGCTGCACGCCCAGCTGCAGCGAGGGCTTGCGGCCGGAGTCCGACACGCCGCGGTTGCGCAGGTCGGAGAGCAGTTTCACTTCGGTCTCGATGCCCATGGTGGCGGTGCCGGACTCATCGGCGTGAGCGGCCAGGGGATAGAGCGCGCCGAGGGCGGCGAAGGTCGTCAGCGCAGCGATCTTGTGGTTCATCTCTTGTCTCCTCGTTCTGGTGTTCAGGACTTGCAGACCGGCGTGGCGGGCAGTTCCGCGACGCGCTTCATCTGCTCGGTCTGGCCGAGGATCTCGGTCCCGATGTAGGCGCGGATGTAGAGATCGCCGCTCTTCACGCGCAGCGCGCCCTTGTATTTCTTCTTGTCGCGCGGGTCGTAGACCCAGCCGTCACGCCAGGCCTCGTTCTCGTAGCGGTCCAGCTGCGCGATCTGGATGCCGCAGGTGTCGCTCGCCTTCCCGGCGTCCTTGTCCCAGACGATGCGGCCGCACAGCGCGGTGGGTTTGTCGTCGCAGGGCTTGAACTCGATGACGGCGCCGCCGTCCGCGCTCAGCCAACGGCCCTTGGCGTCGTCCGGTCCGATGGCCATTGCCATGCCGGGCGCCAGCGCGGCGCACAGCGTCGCGATCGCGACGCCTCGTCGTGGAAGGGCTTGTCGATCTGCCATCGCGACCTCTCCGGAGGGACGGGCCCTCGCGTGAATTGGATAGTGATGGCTATGGTATAGCGATGACTATCTAATTTGATTTGCGGAGAAACCCTGGCGATTGGCCAGTCAGCCCGCCGCTTGTCTTGAGGCCGAGCGAGTCAGCGGCAGCGCGAGGATCGCGAGCGCTGCGAAGCCTGTGGCCACGAGGGGCACGGGCGCGACCTCTTCTCCGGTGACGACCAGCGAGGCCATGAGCGGCCCGAACGCGCTGCCGAAGAGCTGTGCGGCTGGCACCAGCGACGCGACGCGCCCGCTGCCATCGACGCGGAAGGCGAGTGCCATCTGGAAGGGCAGCATGAACAGCCAGGTGAAGGTGAACAGGCCGCAGAACGCGGCGAAGGCGGTGGTGCCGCCTTGCTCTGTTCGCGCGATGCCGAGCGCGCAGAGCCCGAGCACGACGGCGCATCCCAGCAGCACGGGGCGCACCGGCAGGCGGCGCACGAGCCAGGTCCCCACGCTGCCCCCGACGACCTGCATGCCGAGTCCTGCGGCGATGAGCGTCTGGACGGCCAGCGGCGAGAAGCCCGCGCGGGTGCCGAGCGGTTCGGCATAGGCCCACAGCGCACCGAGGGTGGCGAGCTGGAGGAAGACGACCACCAGCGTGCCGACGCGCGGCCTGGTCCACCGCATGCCGATGCCGGCCTGGCTCACCGTGGGCGTGAGCGGTCCGAGCGGCCGCGCGAAGAGCAGGGCGAGCACGGCGGCCGCGCCACAGAGCCCCGCCAGCACGGCGAAGCCGCCCTGCCATCCGTGCGAGGGAATCACGAGATGCGCCAGCGCGAGGCCGAGCACCGACTGCGCGAGCGTCTGCACGACGAAGAAGAGCCCGGCGAGGCGCTCCGGCACGGCGGCGCGGACGAGGACGGCGGTGGTGCTCCAGATCATCAGGCCCTCGGCGACGCCGGCGCCGGCGCGCACGAGCCCGAGCGCCAGATCGCCCACAACCCGCATGGTGACGAGGTTCAACGCCGCCGCGGCGAGCGCGGCCAGGACGGTGACCGACCGCAGCGACTGCACCCGCAGCGCGAGGTCCCCGATGAGGACGCCGAGGCCCAGGGCCACGATCTCTCCCATCGCCACCAGCCCGACGCCTTCGAGCGTGACATGGCCGGCTTCAAGCAGCGCACCCAGGAGCAGCGGCTGCAGGCCGAGCATCAACAACGCCACCGAGCCGACAGCGATCGCCAGGATCTGCGCGCCGCGCGAGCTGGTCGAGGCGGGCGCAGGAACCGTGAAAGGAAGTGTGCTCATCTCGGCGCAAACCATGCGTTGGAAGATGAGCGGAGATCTTATAGTCATGGCTATCTTTCAGGGGTGCTTGCCAACCCTGGAAGAATCCCGCAGTGCTTACGCCCGTTCATGCCGGTCCATGCCGGTTCATGCCCATGCCCCAGACGCGCCGCAAGACCTCCGACAACGCCTTGGACTCCTCGCCGGACTCGACGACAGAGCCCACGCCGACCTCCGGGTCCGCGCGCGGGTCCTTGCCGGAGACCTCGACGGAGTCCTTGCCTGACGTGGCGGCTCCGCCGTCCCTGGCGGGGAAGAAGCTGCCCGCGCAGCAGCGCGCCACGGAGACCTACGAGCGCATCCTCGAAGCCGCGGCGCAGACCTTGATCGAGGTGGGCGTCGAGCGGCTCTCCACCAACCTGGTGTGCATGCGCGCGGGGTTGTCGCCGCCGGCGCTGTACCGCTACTTCCCCAACAAGTATGCGCTGCTCTACGAGCTGGGCCAGCGCCTGATGCAGCGCCAGAACGAGTGCGTCGCCAAACGCATGTCGGTGGAGGTGATCCGTGGCGGCGTGCCGGCGTTGGAAGAGACGCTGGCGGAGCTGCTGCTCGACACCTACGCGGCCACGCGCGATACGCCGGGGGGTGTGTGGATCATGCGGGCGATGCGGGCCGTGCCGGCGTTGCAGGAGGTGCGACTGGCCTCGCACGCGGCGGTGACGGAAGCACAGACGCGGCTGCTGGTGAAGGCGCTGCCGGGCGCGAAGCGCGCGGAGCTCAAGCTCGCGAGCCGGATCGTCGTCGAGCTGATCTACGCGACGGTCGAGATGCTCTTCGACGAGAGCCTCAAGCCCAAGGAAGTCGCGCGCATCACGGCGGGGATGATGGCGAGCCACCTGGCGAAGGTGATGCGCTGATGCGCTGATGCGCTGATGCGGTGATGCGGTGATGCGGTGATGCGGTGATGCGGTGATGCGGTCTCGGGACGAGACCTTCGCCCGTTATCTGCCTCCGCCATCTGCCTCCGCTATCGGCAGACCTCTTCGATCCATGCGTTGGAGCCGGGCTTCAGCGGGACCAGCTTTCGGCCGTTCGCGCCGTCGGGCATGAAGCAGAACTTGCCCACGTAGCCGCGCGTCGGATCGGAGGAGTCCGAGGACCGCGTGTTCAGGTGGACCTGATACACCTTGCCCGATTGAAGCTCGGGCACCGGTGTGGGTTTCGACGTGGCGCCTTCCGGCGTCTGCCCGTAGGCGACGCAACTGTCGGGCGACAGGGTCGGCAGGCGTTGCTGATCGAGCATCACCGACCAGACCCTGTCGACGGGTTTCGTCGAGGTGTCGCTGATCAACACGGCCTGCAGGCGGATCGTCGGGCCGCGTGCGGCCTCCTTGCCGGAGATGGTGAAGCAAGGCTGCCCGTCCTGCAGGCGGACCTCGGCGTCGCCCATGCGGGAGGTGGCGCAGGCGGTGTTCAGCGACGCGCAGAGCGCGAGCGCCAGCGTGGACTCAAGGCAGGTTCGCCTTGTCGGCCGGGTTCTGGAGGAAGGCATTCAGGACCTCTTCGAAGAGCGTGATCTGATTCGCGAACTGCTGTTGGCGCATGGCCTCGGGCGCATTCATGTGCTTCAGGGCGAAGTAGTCGGCGAGCAGGTCGCCCTGCGACTCCATGTTGTAGTCGCCGAGGGTGGTGCCCGACTTCAATTCGTAGTCGTACCCGAGGCCAATGCGGATGGCGCCGCGCAGGCGCACCGGGTAGCCGAGCTGGTATTGCCAGACATGGACCATCTCGTGCATGAACCACTGTCGGGTGTAGACGTCGGTGAGGGAGAAGTCTTCCTTGAAGCGCTTCGGGTTGAAGTAGATCTCGCCGTTGGGTGTCATGGCGGTGTCGTCGGGCTGCAGGCCGAAGGGCAGGTACTCGTCGTTGTGGACCTTGACGCGCGTGTAGTCGAGGGCGTCCTTGAACAGCAGGCGCGCCATCGCGATCTCGCCGGAGGTGAGCCCGCGGGATCCGCCCTCGGGCGTGGCGATGGGCTTCTGCGGCGCGGGGACGTACGGGGCGTTGGCGGGCGGGGTGAAGTCCGCGCCGACCAGAAGCCAGTTGTCGCCGGCGGACGCGTCCAAGCCCACGGGGCCGGGGCGCGGCGAGTCGCCGAGCCACTTCGTGCCCGGATCGGACATCAGCCGGGCAATGTCCAACCCGAGCGGACCAGGAACGGCGGCACGTGCCATGTGAAGTTCCCCTGCAGACGCCGCGGAGAATTCCGGCGGCGAGCGGCCCATGTTGCCGGGTTGGCGGGGAGGGTGCAAATGACTCTTGGCCGGTCGTGAAGCGGACTGCCGGGACGACAGGGCATGCCGCGTTGCCTGCGGGCGGGCAACGGCGGGTTTTGCCGACCTCTGGATGCGGAGGGCGGAGGAGATACTTTGCGCCGTGGCCGCGCGTCGCGGCGCTTGTCGGGGTAGGGAGTCATGAGTATCCAAGTCGAGGCGGCCGGCGAGATGCTGGTTGGCGCCGCCGTTGCTCAGGAGATCGCCGGCGGCAACGGGGCAGGGGCGGAGGCCGCTGCCTCCAAGCATGCGCACGGGGCCTGTGCCAACTGCGCCGCGCCGCTGCAAGGCGCGTTCTGCCACCGCTGCGGCCAGGCCGCCCACGTCCACCGCTCGCTGGCGCACTTGGTAGAAGAGTTCCTCCACGGCATTCTTCATTTCGAGACGAAGGCCTGGCGCACCTTGCCGATGCTGATGCTGAGGCCGGGCAAGCTGACCCGCGAGTACATCGACGGCCGGCGCGTCCGTTACGTCTCGCCGCTGGCGCTGCTGCTGTTCCTGCTCTTCGTGATGTTCCTCGTGTTCTCGCTGACCAGCCCGACCGTGACGGTCGGGGGAAATCTGAACTCGGCTCAGCTCGGCAAGCTGGACCAGACGCTGGAAGCCAGCCGCGCCAAGCTGGGTGAGCTGGAAGCGCAACTGGCCGCATTGCCGGCGGGGGACGCGTCGCGCCGCCGCATCGAGTCGGCCATTGCCGAGCAGCGGATGGAGGTCGCGGGGATCGAGCAGGCGCAGCTCTTCCTGGACCCTCAGCAAGCCGCGAAGAATCCCGAGGCGGCGCGGGCCGCCGCGCAGCAGGTGCGAGCCTCGCTCGCGCGTTATCTGCCGTGGCTGTCCGCGCCCGGCATCGACGGCAGGATCGACCGCGCGCTGAGCAAGGCGGAAGGGCCGATGCTGCAGATCGAAGGCACGTCAGGGATGCCGGTCTTCGAGCGCAAGCTCAAGCATGCGATGGAGAACAAGGAACTCGCGCTCTACAAGATCAAGGGCGCGGCGGCCAAGTTCGCGTTCCTGCTGATGCCGATCTCGCTGCCGTTCCTGTGGCTGCTGCTGGTGACGCGGCGGCGTTTCGGCATGTTCGACCACGCGGTGTTCTCGCTGTACTCGTTGTCGGCGATGGCGTTGCTGATGAGTGCGGTGGCGATCTGCGGGTATTTCCGGTTCGCAGGCGTGGCGGTGCTGCTCGCGACGGTGGTGCCGCCGCTGCACATGTTCGCGCAGCTGCGCGGGACGTATGCGCTCGGTGTTGGCGCCGCGGCGTGGCGCACGCTGGCGTTGCTCTTCATCGCAGGAGGCGCGATCCTCGTCTACAGCCTGATGATCGTGCTCGTGAGCATGTGAGCGAGATGACGCACCTGCAAGTGCTGCTCGTTTCGACGATCACCTGGGTCGCCTGGTTCCCGACGATCGTTCTCGAGTATCGAGCGCGTAATGACCCGGGCTCCATCTCGATCTTTCCGGCACCGTTCATGCCGTTCGTGTTTTGGGGCCTGGCGTATGTCTTTCACCGGGCTCATTTGCAGGCAGGAGTGACTGCGATGGGCGTTTTGCATCTTCCGTTTCTGGCTTGGATGATCGGCAGCATGGCCCTCTCGGGGTGGATCATCTATCGAGAAGGCAAGGCCGTCTCCAAGCGGAGGCAGGATGGCAAAGGTTGAAGTCGGATTCCTCGCAGCGTAGGCTGTTCATGATCGCGTACGGAGAGCGCTTTGGCCGTCGGAATGAACGCTGAATGAGCATCGACGTCGGGAGGATCACGCGGCTTCTCACGATGCGCGCCCACCTGCGGTCTGCAGCGGGCTATCTGGGTACGCCCATTCCTCAGCACATTCCGGAGCATGTGCCATTGGCGCAGACATTGGAGCTGCTGTCAGAGCCGATGCTGATCGCGTGGATGACTGAGCTCGCTCACGAGGGCGCTGCTGGGAAACCAAAGGCGGCTTTCTGGCGAATCCTTGAGCAGGCGGCTGAGGTGGTCGGGTTGCAGGAGTGGGCGGTTGAATACCGTGCTCGGTTCTTCAGAGTGGTCGCCGCCAAAGATGGCGGGTGAGGGTACTCGCTGACCTTCGTCACTTCGACCAGCCGCTCGCCACCCCGTTCGACTCCACAACCACGAACCCAGAAAACTCGCGGTCGGCGATCAAGATGCGCCCCTTGTTCGCATGAGCAGCGATGAAGTCAATGGCGGCGGGGACGGTGAGCATGCCGCCGACCTTCCGATTGGCCTCGACGAGCACCAGCTCGGCAGCGATGTAGCTCCGCACGAGGTCTTCGACGACCGAGACGCGAAGCCCCTGCTCATCGACCACCACGACCCATTCGCTGGCCGATTCCGGGCGCTTGGGAAAAAGCTCTCGCATCAGCTCATGCACGCGACGTGGGTTCATCGCCTGATTCTCAGGCATGACTCGGGAGGGGGTTCCTGATGGGCTCGGCGTGCGCAGCTGCATTGACCCGCTGAAAACCTGCTCAGGTGCCACCTTTGAAAGGGAGACACCATGAGCACGCGTGGCCTGACGGTCTACGCCGCATGGCCAAAGAGTCTCGCTTCGCGGTAGTTGGCCGCCATCTGCCCGGCGTCATGCTCATACGAATCGCGAAACCAGTCGGCATAGGACCCCAGCGCCCCCCGCGAAACCGCCCGCGCAGCCATGACGCCACTCATGGCGGCCCGCAGTACGCCGTGACCCGAGGAAGGGTCCAGCTGTCCTGCGGCGTCGCCGCAAAGCAGCCATCCCGCGCCGAAGAGGTGCGAGGCCGTGCTCCAGGTGACATCGGCAGCCCGCACCGCGGGTTCGTGCTTGCCGATCAGGTGTGGCGGCGTCCAGCGCCGTTGGGATGTCAGGCTTGCCTCGGTGACGCGAAGCCAAAGCGCCCTGTGATTGCCCACCTTTGCCGTCCAGGTCCAGCCGGTGGAATCGGCGCGCAGGTGTGGAAGCACGGGATAGTCGGCATCCACGGCGGCATAGCCGTATCTCGCGTGCAACCTGGGTGACCTAATGCTGACTTCAACGCCCAGTCGTCGCATCAGCCATCGCGCCCGACCGGTGGCATCGAGGGTCCAGTCGGCGTGCAGGTCGCCCTGCATCGTCTTGAGACCTGCCACGCGTTCACGCGCGACCAGCAGATCCAGAGGCCTGCCCTCGATGAGCACCGCTCCTTGCGACACGGCGTGCCTCAGCAAGCGGCTGTCCAGGTCTTCACGCGACACCTGGAAACCGCACCAGGGGCCTTGTTCATCGGCGCCGTAGGGCACGACGGCGGCACGCCCGCCCCAGGTGACGCAGGTCGCGGCGAACCGAAGGGGCGTGCCTTCAAGCACGGCAGATTCGGCGCCCAAGGAAGCGAGCACCGGCTCGATGCCGGGGCTGAGCGTCTCCCCGGGCCGATGCCTGGGAAAGGGCGTGCCTTCCACGATGGCGACCGAGCATCCCTCGCGCAGCAGGGCGAGCGCCGCCGCGCATCCGGCCGGTCCGGCCCCGAGGATCGCGACGTCAAAGCGCACGGGCGGCCTGCTTGAGCTCGACACCTAGGCGCGCGTCCAGAGCGACTGTGTGGACCGTCGTTGAGCCACGACGCCCGAGCCCAGGGCGACGAAGAAGAACCTTCGCGCGGTCAGGCGCAGCAGCTTGCGTCGGTGGTTGGACGGGTGATCCGCGACCGCCCCGATTCCCCCGGCAATGGTTTCGATCCGGTAGACGCCGGGGCCCGCAAAGACGGCTCCGACATCCTGCTGAGCCTTTTGCAGCTCCGTATCGCCGAACGACGGCACACGGAACGACAGCACCAAGTGGTCGTTGCGATCGCCACCAAGCACCCGGTAGACCCGGGAGATGGCCGTCATGCGCTGCGCGAACTCGTCACTGCCGACCCGGGCCGTGAGGCGCAGGGAGAAGCGTCCCTCCAAGGCCTCCTGCACATAGTCGACATGCATGAAGTCGGCGCATTCGGCGAAATCAGTGCCGTTGATGTTGACGATCTTCGGGCCGGTCACGCCGTCCCACGGCAGCAGCCCCACTTGGCCGATCTCTTCGTCGGTCAGAGGCGCCACGGTGGCCTGCAGGTTGGGGTTGGGATGGGGCGACATCCCGCGCGAGGCATCCGGGGCCACGGCGGGCCAGAACGTGCTGAGCGCCGCGCATAACTTGGCATCTTCCGGGAACGGACTGCCCAGGCCGTAGGCGGCGAGGTGCTGAACATCTGCGCCCGCGATCCTCAGCTTGTCCGTGCTGACGTCCCAGCCGGGCGCGTACACCCCCGCGCAGTCGTCCGGCAGGCAGGAGTGCCTGATGCAGTCGTGGGATACCGGCCGGGTGGTCCCGGCGGCGATCGCGGCAAGCAGCGGCACCACCGCGGTGACCGTCCGGTCTGTCTTCACGAACCGGTTGCCGGGCATCTGCAGGTTTGCGGGCAAGCGCGTGTCGCAGAGCGGCTCAGGGGGGACACCCCAAGAATCGATGGGCGCTCGCTCGAACATTTCCCGCTGTCCGGCCGACGGAAAGAAGTCCGGCGCCGCGACGAGCGAATAGGCGGTCACGCCGGGCAGGGTGACGTCGCCGGAGGCCCCGTCCAGCCCCTGGACGGCCACGTCAACCTGGCCGTCGCCCGTGAAGTCCCGATAGTGCAGCGCGTCATACCCGCCCTGGCTGACCGTCTGCAGGACGTCCGGGCGGCTGGCGTCCGCATTCAAGTCGATGAGCGCGCCGTTTTTCACCTGGGTGCGCACGTGCACATAGGCGGGTGCCGGGCGCACCTCGGCCTGCGTGTCGGGATCGATCCGGCCGCGAGGCTCGAGGGCGGCGAAGACGCTGGCGGAGGGCTTGACCGCAAAGGTCAGGAACGCGCCCCCGTCCTTGGCTTCCTCGACGAAGCGGGCATGCGGTACGGGTACGACCCGGCCTTGCGCGTCGATCTCCGCGATCCCGTCGGAGTACTGGTAGGGCGAGTGCGTGGGCACGTTGGGCAGGCCTAGCGTGATGGAGCGCGTACGCCGGATCTTGTCGTTGTAGTGAAAGGCGGAGAACGCGACGGTCAGATTCAAGCCTTTGATGCACTCCCTGCCCCCGAAGAGCTTATGCACCGGCATCCAGAAGTCCTGGTTCGCGTCGCCACTTTGCGGGCGCATCTGGCGGCCGAGCGCGCCCTTGCGCGGCACCGCCAGGTAGGCGACATAGCGCGCCGGACAGACGTGGAATCCAAACGCGTCGCTGGCCACCTCGGCGCGGTAGCCGCGATGGCGGGAGTCGTACTCGGGCGGGTGTGTGCCGACGCGAGCCACCCCGGTGCGGGAGAACGCCAGGTCCGCTTGGAGGCGCGAGCAGGTGTCGCGCGCGGGTCTGTACTCACAGGCGAAAACGACGACCGAGAACTTCTGTCCGGCAGCGAGGCCGGCGCGCTGGCGCAGCTGTGCCAACGTCGGGGGCGAGGCCGCGAACACGTAGTTCTCCACGCACTCGAGTTCCTTCTCGGTCGGGAATCCGCTCAGCCCTTCATGCACGGAAGACGATGCGAGTGCGTGGTACAGGAGGCTGCGGCCGGGCAGGCCGGGCTCGATGCCGCACTCGCCGCCGACGGCGAAGTCAGTGAAGCCAAGGACGTTGCGGTCGACCATGAGCTTGGCGCGCAGCGCCGTGCGCAGGTCCTTGGCCGTTGGCTGCTGGATGTCCAGCAGACCGCCCGTCACGCGCATCAGGAGGTCCCGCCATCCCAGGGGCGCAATGCGGTCGCAGACGACCTTGACATCATCGATCAGTGCCATGGCAACTCCTTCGCGGATGGACTCATTCGGCGACACGCCTGGAGAGGGCGCCCGCCTTCATGAGCAGGTCCTGAAGGTCGAACTGGCCGGGGCGGGGGCCGAGCGTCGGGATGAAGGACACGTTCAGAATGGACGTCGGATTGGCCTGCATGAGCCCGACGATCGTCTCGGCCACGATCAGGCTGCCCAGGGGCCCGAGGTGATTCCCATTGCCCTTGGCCTTCGCCTCGGCCAGCACGTAGAACCACAGCGGCGTGCGCTCGTGCAGCTCCAGCTCCTTGAGGACATCCCATTGCCCCTTCTCGTCGGGGCGATCCGGGGCGCGGCAGGCGGCCTGCAGCTCCGCTAGGGTCAATCGTTTCTCCGCAGGCAGCACGGCTGCTGCGAGCGCCTGGCCGGTGGGCAGCGCGAACAGGTAACCTCGCAGAAGATTGCGAGCAGCCAGGAATTTCATCGGGTCCGTTTCCTTGGGCAGCGTGGCCAACATGGGGGTGAGCGTGGGGTCGATCGGCATCGCCCGGTCGGCGAACATCAGCTCCCACTCGATAATCCAGTTCTCCGCCAGCGTCGGGTGTCCGTCCAGGTCACCGCTCTTCTTGGTGAACTCGAACACCAGCTCGAGCGAGCCGACGGACTGCAGACCGACGCCAGGAACGCGTCGGAAATTTTGATTGAAGTCGTACGTCTGCCGGATGAGGCTGTGGCCAAACCGGTAGGCGGCCACGGCGAACTCAAACGGCATGAACTTCTCGACGCCGCGCGGGCGATACAGGCGGGTGCCGTGCTGGAGCACGTCGCGGATGACAGTGGGGTCGCAGACGCGGGGCAGGAAGTCGGTGAGGATCACCCACTGGTAGTGGTGGGTCACCAGCCGGCGAGCGTCGTCAAAGGCGAAGCCGTCGTCCACCACGGCGTTGTGGAACTTCAGGAAAGCCAAGTGCAGCTGGGCGACGATGGTGTTCTCGTCGTTGCGCGGGTCGCCGATGCGCGCCTCCCGAAAACGGGGGGATTTGGGATCGGTGACGCGCGGAAGGTCGTTGTGGTCATCCTTGTTGGGGGGGCGATTCCCCACGGGGACGACCGTTCCCAGGTCAAAGCGATCGCCCGTGAACGGGACGGCCAGCTCGGTTTCGTCGGGAGGGGGCTGGAGCCCGTACAGGGAGTCCAGGTCGAACCCGCTCGTTCTGCGGTTGCGCAGCAGCGACCGGATCTCGTGACGGTCGAGGGGACGAACCTCGGTCTTCTGGATGAGCTCGTCGGGCGACGTCGCGCCCACGGCCGTGGTCTGCGTGATGTCGTGGTCGACGAACTGTCCGAGATAGGTGTAGGGCGCGGGCATGTTCGAGCCCGGGTCCTGCGCGCCCGGGTCGAAGACCATCGTTTTGGCGAGCGCGCGGAGCCGCGCCGCCGTATCGGCTTCATCGGGAAGAAAGGCGCCAGCCCCTGCGGCGCCGAACTCGGGGACCAGGTAATCAAACTTGTCCCACTCGAGGATGTCCAGGGGATCCTGGTTGAAGTGCAACGACGCCCCGTGTGCCATGAGCTTCTCCGTTACGGAAGGTAGCTGGGATGCGCGTTTGTAGCTCCGAAGCGGGGCAGTGCAATCCTCAGATTTGAGGAGGCGAGCTGCCTGCTCGACGTCCCGCGATGGCGCGGCCGACAGAGAGCCCTCTCGACAGAAGGCCTGGTGGACAGCGCGGACGCGATGCCGTCTGCCACTGCGTGCAGCAGCTTCCAAAGTCGACAAAGCGACTCAGGCCTGAAAAGTGTATTGAAAGGCCTTTGTCTCAGGCCACCTCTGCATTCGACGGCAGCGACAGGAGCACCGCTGTAAGCAGCCTGTAGTAGAACCAGCCAGCGCAACCCGAACGACCGCATAGCGCCCGACATCGTGAGCATGGCCACCGGCAACGACGGTTTCCCATCGCTGCAAAGCGGTCAACCACATCGTCTCGCTCCATTCCGTTGCCCATCCACCTCAGATCAATGAGAGTGCCGATTTGAGGAGCGCAACGTCAGGCTCCAGTGCGATCTGACAAGCCCTGACCCTCCAAGGTGGGAGCCCATCCCCGGCATTCCCTCTAAAGAATGAACCGCCAGAAGTCTTTGATATGGATCAAAGAACGAAGTCCCGATCAGACGCAGCATGGACCCCGGTGTTTCAAAAGCGCCGTGCAATTCCGGCTCCGATCCTGCGATCGGTGTCCGCGTCCCTGATGTCTCGATCAAGGGGCGAGATGGGCCTCTCCGCGAGGACGGCCATCACGTCATTGCCGTGCTTTTGACATCTCGCCCACCTCTCCGCTCGATCCGAAGGCATGTCGCCTTCAACGTCGGAGCCGGTGGCTGCCAATCTGGAGTGAGGTACGACATGGCTAGCTTCCAACAAGCACGCATCGACGAGTCTGACAAGCCAATGCGCTCTCGGCATCCTCTGGCGGGCTGCGATCAGCAGACGCTGATCAGCCTGCAGCACGGCTGGGGCATGACCGAGCCGCAGATCTTCGGGCCGCGGCTGGGCTCGGATGCGATCTGCCTTCGGGCGGATCTGACGACCGGCTCCGCGCTGTCCAATCCGCGCGCTCTGCTGGTGAGCGGCGCGTCGATGCTGTCCCTGCTCGCCGACAACACCGCCGAGTGCGATCCGGCCAAGCACGTGGCCACCGCCGTCAAGGAGTCCTTGCGCGAAGCGCTCGGGATGCTCGGCGTGGTGGAGCGCGCCGTGGATGAGGATCTGAGGACGGTGGTGGCTTGAACGCGAGACCTGCCGCAGCGCCAATGAAAAAACCGGCCTCAAAGGCCGGTCTCATTCAATCAATGACTGCTCAGTCTCAAACGCGTCTGCGATGAGCCGCTCCCACGGCGCCCAGCGCGATCACAGCCAGCGCGATGCTCGCCGGCTCGGGCACATCCGCCGCATCCACCGAGGCAATCGTCAACGTGCCGTGCTGTTCACTTCCGAACAGGACCGTTTCGAAGGTGCCGAACTGAGAGAACACCCCAGCGTCGAAGTAGTAGAAGACCGTCGTGGAGTTGTCCGGCATGAAGCCCACGGTGTCGTATCCGGACATGGACAGGAAGCCTTGCGAGGCACCGCAGGTCCCCAGCGAGGACGTGCAGGAGTCCAGGCTTGCCAGCGGGATGTGGCCAGGGGTGCTGATGAACGTGGGCACCGTGAAGGTGAACGCGCCGGTGCCAAAGCCGTTGTATGAGGAATTGGCGGTGAAGCTGTAGACCACATCCGCGTGGGCGGCTCCGCCCCACATCAGCATCGCAACACCCGCAAGGAAGCCGGCAAGCGCCTGGCCGAACGTTCGAACTTTTCGTTGCATGGCGACTCCCCAAGAAAATCGTCATGCGCGCATTTCCTGTGCCAGTTTCAAAAGATACAGGGAACAATTTCGGTGAATCAACGCGATGGGTCGCTTCTGCAATCCCTAGCTCGAAGCCGTGTTTCCAGCCTGAAACAGTCACTGTAAGGAAGCTCGAAAGTCCGCCGCGGACGACCTGTATCGGCGTCCGCTGCGAGCCTTACACAAAGGCGTCCGGCACGCACACCGTCACGCAGGTGGACTGCGCCGCCGCGCTGGTGATCGTCACTTGCAGCCCCGCCTGCGCCGCTCGCGCCTGCATGCCAGGCAAGCCCCAGTGCCCCGCGCGCGCACCGGCGGCGAGGACGTCCGCCGGGATGCCCACGCCGTCGTCCTCGACCCGCACCAGCAGATCCTTCGGCTGGTAGTCGACCGTCACCTTCACGCGTGTGCCCTTCGAATGCTGGAACGCGTTGAACAGCGCCTCCCGCACCACGAGCCCCAGCTGATCCCGCATCTCCCGCTCCAACGCGCGCGTCGACCCTTCGACGAGCAGCTCGAACGCCAATCCATGGTGCCTCGACAGATCCTGACCGAGCGTCGCCAGCATCTCCTCCAGCGGACCGGCCAGCGGCGGTCGGTGCAGGTCCGAGATCCGGTCGCGTCCTTCCACCAGCAGGCGGTCGGCGACTTCCATCAGCTGATTGAGTTCCTCGCCCGTCCGCGCGGGCTCCTGCCGCGGCGCCGCGCGGGCCACGGCCTGCATGCGCAGGACCAGTCCGAGGAAGCCCTGCAGCAGCGTGTCGTGCAGATCCTGGGCGACTCGCACACGCTCCTCCAAACGGGCGCGCAGACGTTGCTGCTCGATGCGCGCGGTCGCGTGCGTCCGCCAACGCACGAGCAGCCCGACAGCGATCAGCACCGCCAGCGCGACGCCGGCGCGGACGTCCGCCCGCTCCGTGAGCGTCGGTTGGATCTCGATGTCCGCGACGGCCGGGGTCGTGCCCCAGACGCCGTCTTCATTGCTCGCCACCACCTCGAAGCGATAGTGCCCGGGCCCCAGGTTGGTATAGAACGCGCTGCGTCGCGCCTCCGCCTCGTGCCAGGTCTTGTCCAGACCGACGAGCCGGTAGCGGAAGCGGATGCGCTCCGGGATGGCGAGGTTCGTGGCCGTGTAGGACAGGGTCAGGTCACGCGTCCCCGGTGGCAGCAGCAGCCGCTGCCCGACATCGATGAAGGACTGCTCCGGCGTGGCGACGCGCTGCAGGAAGACCTCCGGCGGGCGCTCGTTGCGACGGATCCCGGCGGGATCCAGCGTCACCACCCCGTTCGTCGACGAGAACCACAGCCGGCCATCCGGCGTCTCCATCGCGGTACGCAACGGCCACGCCTGCTCGGCGAACGCAGGCAACCCGTCCAGCGTGTCGTAACGCGTGACGGCGGCGCGATAGGTCGCATCGCTCAGCGCTCGCTGGACTTCAGCCGCGGTGATGTGGGAAATGCCCGTCAGGCCGTTGAGCCACAGATCACCGCCGGCGGTCTCGACGATGCCGGTGATGCCTTGCAGCGCCGCGCCGTCCCGAGCCTGGAGCAGCGGCATGCCGGGCAGGTCCAGACGCTGGATGCCGGTGTCGCCACCCGCCCAGACGTGAGTGCCACGGGTGGTGATCGACTTGGCGGCGCCGATGCGCAGCCCGTCTTCGGCGGTGAACATCCGCAGCTCGTCCCCTCGCACCCGGAGCAGGCGGCCGCGCAGGTAGCCGATCCACAGGGTCCCGTCCGCTTCGCTGCCCAGGCTCACCGGTGGCTCTTTCGGCACGCCGGCGCGCTGGTGGAAGCGTTCCCAGGTGCCGTGGTCGTAGCGGAAGAAACCCACGCCGTTGGAGACCAGCCACACCACACCCTTGGGGTCGACGTGCAGGTTGATGATGGAGAAATCCCAGCTCTTCAGGCCGGGCGGCAGCAGGAGCGACAGCTTGCCGTCCTTCCATTCCCGCAGACCGCTCCGATAGCCCAGCCAGCGCTCACCCTGCGCGCCCATGGTGATGTAGGTGGGGGCACCCGGCACGCCGGTGTCCACGCGCTCCAGCCCGGAGCCGTAGCGGAAGAGCGCCTGCTCATGCGCCGAGAACCACGCTCGCCCGGACGAGTCGACCGCCATGGAGACCGCAGCCGGGGCCTCGGGGAAGGGCACCTGCGACAGGCGCGTGTTGCGGAAGCGGTCCAGCCCGGCGTTGGTGCCCACCCAGACGTTGCCTTCGCGGTCCTGGAACAGGCGCAGCATGTAGTAGCCGGAGACGCCGCCGGACGAAGGCGCGACGCGTTCGAGCGCGGTGGGCTGGAGGGCGCCCGACACGGGCGGCTTGACGCGCGCCAGGCCGTTGGTGGCGCCGTACCAGAGATGGCCCTGTCGATCGAAGAACGGCTGCGTGAGTCTGCCGGGCACTCGCTGCCAATCCTCGAGCGAGCCCCACGCGCCGTCGGGCCCGGGGACCTCGGGAAGCCGCAGGACGCCTCGTTCCTGCGCCGCGTCGGAGATCCAGACGCGTCCGTCCGGCGCGAGGGCGAGTCCGGGGAAGCCCAGGTTTGGAATCGGGACCTGCATGAAGCGGTCGCTGCGGCGAGGCTTCACGTAGAGCCCCCGACTCGCGGACACCCACACGTTGCCTGCGCGGTCCGCCAGCATTTCCATCGGATGGTTGGCGGCGGGGTCCGGCATGCCGGCGCTCCCGATCTCCCATTTACCCTGCGCAAACCGGAACACCTCGCTGCCGTCAACGGCCCAGAGCGTGCCGTCCTGATCGAGGCCGAAACGGCGCAGCGTCGCCCCCGTCAGCAGGCCTTCGCGATCGACGCGGAGCACGCGTCCGTCCTTGATCTGCGCCGCGCCGCCTTCCACGAACCCGATCCAGAGCGAGTTGTCCGGCATGGCCTGCAGCGCGTGCACGCCGCGCGACGGCAGCGTCTGGCCGGAGAGCGATTCGAAGGTCTCGAAGCGCACGCCGTCGAATCGCACGAGTCCGCTGCCGGTGCCCAGCCAGAGATAGCCGTCAGTCGTCTGGGCGATGTCGAGGACGTTGCCGGCCAGTCCGTCCTTGGCGGTCCACGCCGTGTGATGGAGATGGGCCAGCGGCTGCGGGGGCAGGGCGGTCGGAGCGACCGGCGTCGCCGAGGCGGAGACATCCGGGGCGGTGATCTTCGAAGACTGGCGGTCTGCGGCGTCCGATGAATCAGGAGAGGCGAGGGCGCCGAGCAGCAGGGCAACGAGGAACGCGAGCCGGAGTGCGGACACCGTCATTCGACAGCCGCGGGCTCGTTCTCCGTGTCCGTGTCCGTGTGCCGGTCGGGCTCCGTGGTCCGGAGGATCTCGTTCAGGACGGACGTGGCGTAATTCCCAGCGGGCAAGGAGAACGTGATCACCAGTTGATCGGCTTGCGGCCATTCCCAGCTCATGTCCGACGGGCTCGCGACCAGGGAGCGGCGCTCCTGATCCAGACCGGCGTGTTCCATGCCGTCGCACAAGGTGGCGTGAGGTTGCGCCACGCCGTTCTCCAGCGCCTGCGCTTCATCGGTGGTGCTCACGCGGCCGCGTCCCCAGAGCGGTCCGGTGGGCAGTCCCGCCTCGTCCATCACGTCGCCGGGCAGGGTCTTGCCCCACAGCCCCTGACGGATGCGCAGCGCCAGCACTTCATTGAAGACGAAGGAGCGCACCGCCGACAGGTAGATGCCTTTCTTCTTCGGGTTGCGCACGCGGATCTCGCGCGCCAGCATGGCGCGGCCCTGCTCGACGTTGCCGCCGTCGTGGCCGAAACGCTGAGCGCCGAAGTAGTTGGGCACGCCGTGCGCGGCGACGGACTTGAGATTGGTCTCGATGGCGTCGCGGTCGCCGGTCACGTCACGCAGCACGATGCGGAACCGGTTGCCTTTCAGATCGCCGGGGCGCAGCTTCTTCACGTGGCGGGTCTGGCTCAGCACCTTGAATTCCGGGTGCTGGAGCAGGGTCAGGTCTGGCGTCTCGCCCTTGGGCAGGTAGATGCTGAACCACTGACGGGTGATGGCGTAGCGGTCCTTGAGGCCGGCATAACCGACATCCCGTTCCTGCACGCCGGTGGCATCGGACAGCTGCAGGGCGATGAAGGCGGTGTTGGCGCCGTTTTTCTCGATGTCCAGCCAGAGGTGCTCGCCCTCACCGGAGGGGAGCTGCAGCGGGAGTTCGGTGACGATGAAGTCCTCGTTGTGGAGCTTCAGCGTGGCGCTGGCGCCGCTGGCCGGGTAAGCGTTGGGCCACAGCGGCAAGGTCGTGTAGTGAGCGTCGGTCATGAGCAGTCTGACGGCACCCGGTGTAGATAGCGACAGGCTGTCTAGCCGACCGGGGCGGTCCAGGGAGGGATTCTCCCGCACCTGCACGTCCCGCCGGGCGCTACGTCACTTCTCGTCCGCGGCGATCAGCGCGGCTTCAGATCCCATCGGGCAGGCTGGTGTCGACGAAGTCGTCGGGCATGCAGTAGTCCGCTGCGAAGCGGGAAGAAACCGCCCACACGAAGAGGTCCTTGCGGTAGGAGGTCTTTCCAGGTGTAGGTCCGTCGTAGGTGCCCTTGGGACAGCGTGCGGCCTCGGCGCCATCTGCGGCGAAGGCCGGCATGGCGGCCATGCCGAGGATCAACGCGATGACCAGCAAGCAACGTGACGCGATCGACTTCATCGGCGTGAGCCTACCTGAAGGATGGCAGGCCGACCTTGGGTTCATGATCAGCCTGCAGCACGGCTGGAGCATGACCGAGCCGCAGATCTTCGGACCGCGGCTCGGCTCCGAAGCAATCTGCCTGCGCGCGGATCTGACGACGGGCTCAGCGCTGGCCAATCTGCGCGCACTGCTGGTAAGCAGCGCATCCATGCTGTCGATGCTCGCCGACAACAGCGCCGAATGCCTTCGCTCAGAGCTACAGCCACCTTGACCCGATCACGCAGAGCCAGAAGAGCCGAGCCGAAGTGCTGGCCGATCTGCAGATCTTTCGAGAGTCCGGCCTGGCCGCGGTCGACCGCACCGAAGACACCAGCCTTGAAATCAATCAGCGCGCCACGGCGCAAGCGCGCTACGCCGCGTTGAAGTCCTCGCCCCGTTATGCGGCGCTGGTGCAGAAGTTCGAGGCCAGACAAGCCGGCGCGGTGAACGAAGGCGTCGCCGCCCGCTGATCGATCTCAGCCGCTCCTCCGGCGCTCCCTCGACACGCCGGCTGGCCAGTGCCCAGCCGGCGTTTTTCATCGATGAGCGGCATCCGCTCGTCCGGCGCATCTGCATTTCACGCCGAAGCGCTGCTGCTTCGTCGCGAGGGGCTGGAGGAGCGCAGGTCCGATGACGACACTGACTCCATCGACACAGCAAACGCCCTCAGGAGAACGACATGACCGCCAGCCGCTTCCAACTCGCTTCCGCCACGTCCATGACCGTCAAGGCCGTCGCCATCGGCGCCGTGGCCACGGTGATGCTCGGTCTGGGTCTGGTGCACGCCGAGGCCAAGCGCGAGATGCGCGCGTCCATCGTGACGCTGGATCCGGTCGTCATCTCCGTGAAGCGCGAGCAGCTGCCGACGGTCTACATCACCGGTCGCCGCGACACCTCGGCCGACAGCCAGATCGCCTCCGCGCTGTGAGCATCGAGGGTTCCGTGGTGCCGATGGCGGGATCCGTCGGCTGACGCCGTATCCATCGCCTTCCAACAAAACGCCCGGCTTGCGCCGGGCGTTTTGCATGGAGGGTCTCGCAACTTGCGCGAAGACTTCCGCTTCGGCTGGGAGCGGACATCGGCTTCGCAGCGACAGCGGAAGCGGATATCAGGGACCCTCGCCGTGCCGCTCAATCCGTCTACGCTTTCTGACGCGTTCCTGAAGACACGGCAATTGCCGAGCGATTCTCTGGGGCTTCCTCCAGTCAGTTCAGCGTCAGACATGACGTTCGAAGCGCGGTTTCCGGACATCAGCGCCGGAGGAGGCCTGTCACGCCGTTAATTCCCGCACGTCAGCACCTCCGCAGATTGCCGCACGAAGAAATAGTAAAAGCGTCATTCGATTGTTTTTTTATCATTTACGCGAAGTTTCATCCGGAGCCAATGACGAATCGGCTCTGTTCATTGGAAGAGCAATCCATGAATCGCGTCACCATCAAGTTCCGCCTGATCGCAGGCTTCGGTCTGCTGGCAGCGACCGTCCTCGCCGTCGGGGCCATGGCGGTCTCCTCGCTCGACCGCGCGCAGGGGCGGCTCAGCGGCTATGTCCACGGGATCACCCGACGTGCCGCCGTCGCCAACGAATTCCGTACCGCGGTGGATCGGCGGGCGATTGCAGTTCGCAACATGGCGCTCGCGTCGAGTCCCACCCGCCTGGCGGAGTTCGCAAGGGATGCCAGGACGGCGCACGCCCGCGCGCAGGAGAGGCTATCCGAACTGGAGCGGCTGGCAGCGCCGGGATCCGATGCGTCCGAGAAGGCGCGGCAATTGATCGGGGAGATGCGACGGGTCGAGTCGGCTTACAGCCCTGTGGCACAAGGCATCCTTGCCAGCCTTGAGGCGGGCCGTCATGAGGAGGGACTGGCTGCGCTTCAAGAACAGTGCCAGCCGCTGCTCGCCACGCTCGAGACGGTCGTGACCGACTATCAGCAGTACACCCGCCAGCGCAGCGACGAGATCGTCGCCGCCGCCATCGCGGACAACACGACACAGCGATCCGTGCTCGCCGCAGCCGGTGCGTCGGCGCTGCTCCTGGCCGTCATTGCCGCGTACCTGGTCTCGCGTTCCATCATCGCGCCCATCCATCGCGCGGTGCGTCTGGCGGAATCGGTGGCGGACGGCGATCTCTCGGTCCATCTGGCCGTCGACGGAAAGGACGAGCTTGCCCAGCTCCTGCGTGCGCTGACACGGATGAACGGCAGTCTGGGCGAGATCGTCCGCACGGTGCGGGGAGGAAGCGACTCGATCGCGGCCGGCAGCGGTCAGATTGCCATGGGCAACGCCGACCTCAGCTCGCGCACCGAGCGGCAGGCCAGCGCCCTCCAGGAAACCGCGGCCACCATGCGTGAACTGGGTCGCATGGTGCAGAGCAACGCCGAACATGCCGACATGGCGAGACAGCTTGCGGCCGACGCGGCCGCCGCCGTGGAGGGCGGCGATGGCGCGGTCCGCCAGGTCGCACTGTCGATGGGCGCCATCCGCATCTGTTCGGAACGGATCATGGCCATCACCGGCGTCATCGACGGCATCGCTTTCCAGACGAATCTTCTGGCGCTCAATGCAGCCGTCGAGGCCGCCCGGGCAGGTGAGCATGGGCGAGGATTCGCCGTCGTCGCAGCGGAGGTCCGAGGACTTGCCGGACGCTGCTCGCAAGCAGCGAAGGAAATTTCCTCGCTCATCGGCGAAAGTGCCGAGCAGGTCCGCGACGGCTCCCGTCGTGTCGATGCGGCGGGCATCGCGATGCAGGGCGTCGTCAGCGCGATCGGGAAGGTGTCGGCGCTCGTCGGGGAGATCGCGGACGACAGCCGGCGCCAGAGCGTGGGCGTGTCCCAGGTGGGCGCCGCGGTGGACAGCATCGACGACGTGACGCAGCAGAACGTCGCGCTGGTCGAGGAAAGCGCGGCGGCCTCCGAGAGCTTGAGCGTGCAGGCCCGCGCGCTCAACGAGGTCGTGGCGAAATTCCAGCTGCCTGGCCGGGCCGCCGCGTGACCGCCGCACGGGAGTTCGCCATGCCGTCCATCCTGATCGTCGACGACAACATCCACCTGATCGCCTTGATGGGCAGGATGCTGGAGCCGCTTGCAGACGTATCCTTCGCGACTCACGGGCCGGCGGCTTTGCGCGCGATGAAATCGCGCGCGCCCGACCTCGTCCTGCTGGACGAGCAGATGCCCGGCATGTCCGGAAACCAGGTTTGCCAGACGATGCAGGAAGATCCTGAACTGGCCGCCATCCCCGTCGTCTTCGTGACGGGTCACGACGACGCGGACGCCGAGGTGCGCGCCCTGACCTCCGGGGCCGTGGACTTCATCGCCAAGCCCATCAACGAAGCCGTGCTGGTCGCCCGCGTGCGCACGCAGCTCAGGATCAAGAGCCTCTCCGATCAGCTGCTTCGCTCCGCCACGCTGGACGGATTGACCGGGCTGACGAATCGCGGGGACTTCGATCGCCGGTTGTCCATGGAATGGGCTCGTGCGGCCCGAAGCGGCGGCACCCTGTCTCTGGTCATCCTCGATGTGGACCACTTCAAGCGCTTCAACGACCACTACGGCCATCCTGCCGGTGACCGTTGCCTGCAGGCGGTCGCGAACGTGATCGGCACGCAGGCGCGTCGCGCCGCCGATGTCGCCGCGCGTTTCGGCGGCGAGGAGTTCACCCTGCTGCTGCCGGATACGAGTCTGACCGGCGCCCAGGAAGCCGCGGAGCGGGTGCGGCGGGAGATCGAATCCATGAACGTCGCCCACGCCGCATCGCCGACGGCGTCCTGCGTGACCGTCAGCATGGGCGTCGCCGCCTGCCAGCCGCTGCCCTGTGCCGTGGTATCGGACGGCGCATCGAGGTTGGTCGAACTCGCAGACCAGGCCCTCTATGCCGCCAAATCGCTGGGACGCAATCGCGTCTGCCTGTCGGAAGGCGATCCTGCCATGACCACGCCGCGCCCGTCCGGACACGGCGCGACTGTCCTCGCATCCTCATGAGGCAGCACGCCATCCGGCTGCCGGTCGCGCCTGCGCGGTCCGTGACCCTGGGCGTTCTGCTGGTCGTGGTCGTCGCCTTGTGCAGTGGGCTGTTCGGCTATCTGGTCCAGGCCGCGCACAACCGACGGGACGCCGAGGAGCGCTTCGCCCTGATCTCCAAACGGGTCGCGCGGCAGATCGTCGATCGGATGCATCGCTACGAATACGGCCTGCGCGGCGCCAGGGGCGTGGCCGTCGCCGCGGATGGGAGATTGACGCGGGCAGGTTTCTCGCGCTATGCCGCCTCCCGCCAGATCGATCGGGAGTTCGCCGGCGCACGAGGCTTCGGCATCGTCCTCCGGGTTCCGGAGAGCGATGAGAACGACTTTGTCGCGGCACGAAGACAGGTCGATGCCCCGGACTTCAGCATCAAGTCCCTGGGCGAGCATCGCGGTGACCGTTTCGTCATCACCTTCGTGGAGCCGGCCGACCGCAATCGCGAGGCCCTGGGGCTGGACATCGGTTCGGAGCCGTCGCGCCGGGAGGCCGCCATGGCCGCGGCCAGAAGCCTGGAAGCGACCCTGACCGCGCCATTGACCCTGGTGCAGGCCAATCGGAGCCGATCCGGCGGGTTGCTGCTGCTTCTGCCGATCCATCGGCCAGGCCCGTCGGAGGACCGGCCCGACCAACCGGCGCAACAACTGGTCGGGTGGTCCTACGCCCCGCTGCTGATCGAGGACGTGTTGCAAGGCCTTGACACCGGGGAAGCCCTCTA
Source organism: Mitsuaria sp. CC2 (assembly GCF_048957715.1). NCBI lineage: Bacteria > Pseudomonadati > Pseudomonadota > Betaproteobacteria > Burkholderiales > Sphaerotilaceae > Roseateles > Mitsuaria sp. CC2. The sequence goes on from NZ_JARVXN010000007.1 coordinate 78,842, forward strand.
CGAGCTGGCCCTGTACGACCTCGACTACGACGCCACGCGGCCCTTCTTTTCAGGACCGAACGCTCCGGCAAGCGCGGGCGGCGAGATCCGCGCGCGCGTCGGCATCCCGCTTTACGGCAGGCGCTGGGAGGCGGTGCTGTCGCCGACCCCCGCCTTCTTCGCTTCGCTGCACCAGGCCTCGGCCGCGTCCCTGGGCCTGCTGGCGATGACCCTGGGCGCCGCGGTCGCGGCACTGATCGCCACCCTCGTTCAGCTCGGCGATCGAACCCGGGGACATCGGCTGGAGCTGGCCCGGCGGGCGGCCATCGTCGAAGGCAGTGCGGATGCCATCGTCGTCCAGACGCTCGACGGCGTCATCACGGACTGGAACGAAGGCGCGGAGCGGCTCTTCGGCTATTCGAAGGTCGAAGCCAAGGGACGCGCCGCGACGCCGCTGCTGCTGCCGCCCGACCTGGAGGCAGAAGATGCCGCCATCCGGCACACCGTCGCGCGAGGGGAGCGCGTCCTGACATTCGAAACCGTCCGACTGGCTCGCGACCGTACGCCGATTCCCGTCTCCATCACCGCCTCGCCGATCCGGGACGCGTCCGGCGTTGTCGTGGGCTCGGCCAAGATCCTGCGCGACGTCAGGGACGCGAAGGCGGTGCAGCAGCGCATGAAAGAGCTCAACGCCTCGCTGGAGGAGCAGGTGCGGGAGCGGACGGCACTGCTGGCCGAGGCCACGCGCGAGGCGCGAGAGGCCAATGAGGCCAAGAGCAGGTTCCTCGCCAACATCAGCCATGAGATCCGCACTCCGATGAACGCCGTGATCGGCATGACCCACCTGCTGGGGCGGACACCTCTGGACGACGAACAGTCGAGGATGGTGACCATCGTCAGCACAGCGGGTCGGACGCTGTTGGCGTTGATCAACGATGTCCTCGATCTTTCCAAGATCGAGGCACGGCACATGGTGCTTGAGGCTGCGCCGTTCGGACTTCAGGAACTTGTTGCGGAAGTGGCGTCCATGGCCGAGGTCTCCGCGCGGCAAGGCGGCATCGACTTCGTGCTCGACAGCGATGTGCCGGCGGAACTGGCGGTGGCGGGCGACCGGACACGATTCGGACAGATCGTGCTCAACCTGCTCACGAATGCGATCAAGTTCACCGCGCAGGGCCGGGTCACCCTGACGGTGCGCGCAGGGGACGCCGATGAAGCGGGTCTTCTGCCGATCACCGTCGCGGTCATCGACACCGGGATCGGCATTCCGCCGGACGTGCAGACCCAGCTGTTCCGCCCCTTTGTCCAGGCCGACACGTCGACCACCCGCCGCTTCGGGGGAACCGGCCTGGGCCTGTCCATCGTGCGGCAGCTCGTGGATCTGATGGGCGGAACCATCTCCCTGCGAAGCCGCCCCGGGGAAGGCAGCGCGTTCGAGGTGGCGGTGAAACTTGCCGCCTGCGAAGCGGCGCCCGCGGATCCGGCCCCCCTGCGGACCGGCCTGTCGCGACGGGACGCGCTGAAGGGTCGACATGTCCTGGTCGTGGATGACAACGAATTGAATCGGGAGATCGCCGGGCGCATCCTGCGTGAGGAAGGTGTGACCGTTTCGCTGGCGGCCAACGGGAAGGACGCCGTCGACTTCGTCGAGGCGAGAGGGCGCACCATCGATGCGGTCCTGATGGACGTGCAGATGCCTGTGATGGACGGCCTGGAAGCCGCGCGCCGGATCCTGCAGCTCAACGGCGGCGAACGACATCTTCCGATCATCGGCTTGACGGCGGGGGTTTCCGAGGAAGAGCGGGCCGCCGCCAGGGCTGCGGGGATGAGCGCCGTGGTGGGCAAACCTTTCGACCCGGAAGTCCTCGCGTGGACCGTCGCCGCGCAGGTGTCCGTGGGCGCGTCCTCGACGTCGAACGGCGGCCAGGGCTCGTCGCGACGGCGGGAGCTGATGACGGCGGCCGAGCCCTCGGACGACTGGCCGGATATCGCGATGCTGGATCGCCGAATCTCGTTCCGCAACCTGAGAGGCGACGCGATGCTGCTGCGCCGGATGGTGCTGCAGTTGCGGCGGACGCTTGCCGCCGCCGCAACCTTGCGGGATGCGCAGCCCGTTGACCGGGCGTCCTGGCGTTCGCTTTCGGCCGGGCTGCATGACTTCAAGTCCCTCGCCGGCACGCTCGGCGGCACCGGCCTGAGCACGGCGGCAGCGAACGCCGAGCGTCTCATTCGAGAGGAGAACTGGGAGAAGGCCGGCGCAGCGCTGAACGAGCTCGTTGATCAGGGTCAGTCTTTCGAAGACTCGGCGCGGCGGATCCTGCCCGACAAGGCTTGGCAGGAAACGCCACGGGAAGACACGTCGGAGACGGGAACGCCTTTGGGTGACTCCGGGGATCTCGCCCTGCTGATGGCTCATCTGGCGATGTAGGGCATCGGATGACAGCGGCTTCGGTGGAACACCTTGCCATCCATCGCTCATGTCGAAGCGCCCGAACCCTCCCCGAAAGAGCGGCAGTGGGTGTATCTGCTGATCACGACGATGGGCGCGGCGATCCTCCTGATCGCGACGACCTTGCACTACGGCCTGGCCGATCTGAGAGCTGTCGCGAAGGCAGGTGCGGATACGCTGATCCAGTCGACACGGACCACGGACGACGGACCGGCAGAGATCGCGTATCGCGGCCTGAATCAGGTGTCTGGTGCGACGAGCCTGAGGGTGTGCAAGGGCAGCGATTGCGCGCAGGAGTTCCGCACGCGTGATTCGCGCTGGGCTCTCGACGCGTTCAGCCCGGCCGCCTGCGGCGCCACCGAATCGCGGGATGCCGCCGCACCCGTCACTGTCTCTGTCTGCATGGGCGGGGCAGCACTCGTCGAAGACCTCCTCCGCGACATTCTGGTCCTGCTGATCGCGCAAGGCGTCGGGCTGAAGGTGTGGGGTGTGTCCAACCGTCGTCATGACGCGCGCATCCGTCGATGGCAGCAGCAGCTTGCCAAGTCTGCCTCCACGGATGAAGGTCTTCAACGGCTCCGAGACCACCGCGTGTACCGGGGGCGATGAGTTCGGGCTGTTGTTGCCCGCCACGCTCAACGAACCGCTCACGGAGTCGCTGACGGCGCTGCGCGCCGCGATGGGCGTGCCCATCATGGTGGACGGTCTCAGGCTCTCGCCTTCAGTGAGCGTGGGAGCGGCGCTGCTGGACCACGCCAATGGTCCGTCGGAGGCGCTCAGGATGGCGCACGTGGCCCTGCAGGCCGCCAAACGGTCCCGCGCAGGCGGCCTGGCAGTCTTCGACACCTCGCAGGACAGGGAAGCCTGTCGACTGCATAGACTCAAACGGGATCTGGTCGAGGCGCTGGAGAAGGACGAGCTGTTCGTGCTGTATCAGCCGATCTTGGACGCTGACGGCCGCCCGGTGGCGGCGGAAGCCCTGGCGCGCTGGACCCAACCGACGCAAGGTGCGATACCGCCGGATGTCTTCATTCCGCTGGCGGAGTCCGGCGGCTGCATTCATCAGCTGGGGCTTCAGGTGATGCGTCGCGTCTGCAGGGATCTGGCGGCCATGAGAGCGGACGGCCTGTCGATCCAGCGCATTGCCGTCAATCTGTCGGCCCATCAGTTGGCCGAGCCGGATCTGGTGTCGTCGCTGCGCGCGATCGTCGAACAATCAGGACTCCAACCTGGCGACATCGAGGTCGAACTGACTGAATCGGCGGCAATGAGCGAAGACGGGCGCTCACAGCGGCCGCTGATGGAATTGCACGCAGAAGGCTTCCCGCTCGCGATCGATGATTTCGGAGATAGTCCTTGCGGTGCCGTACTCCTCGACACCATGCTGACCCTGGCTGGCCGACTGAATCTCATGTCGGTCTGCGAGGGCGTCGAGACGGCGGCGCAATTCGAGCAATTGAGATCTCGAGGATGCAATCTTTATCAGGGATACCTGTTCGGCAAGCCCATGCCGGTGGGGTCTTTGCGTGAGCTTCTCAGCGTGTTTCCCAAGTCATCGCGGGAGCCGACGGTGGACCTTTGCGAAAGCAACTGCTAGGGACACTCTGCAAAACTCCGCGCTGATCCGCCTTGCAAGGGTCGGATCCATTACCTGCAGCAGTGGTTCGGCCTCTCGGACCCGGCGATGGAAGAAGAGAGAGGTTTGCCGTGCTCGGCGGCCGATGCGTGGTGATGAACTTCGCCCACCCAGTCGGCCACGGCGTCGAAAGAAAGCTCGTTCAATTGCTCGGTGAGCATCCACACTGCATCCGCGCCGAGCCACCCGATGAGCGAGTCCTTCAACTCGGCGAACAACGCCATCGCACGAAAATCGTGCGACCTCAGGAGTGCCTGCCACTCGCGCAAGGCGGCCGCGTCTACGGGCGGGCCAAGTGCCGCGGGCGGCGCCCAGCCTGCGGGGGAGCGGTCTGCCGCCGTCGTCTCGTCCGAGATCGCGGCCACCGTTTGCGCCAGCGGCACCTGCGGCCATTCAGCGATCAGCCGGCGCATTTCCGCCAGATCATGTGCTGCCGTATGCCAACGCCCCTCGCGCTGTTTGGATTCGGCCGCGGCGGCAAGCGTGCCGAGCGCGTCGGCGGCGATGGTGCCGGCCATGCTCTTGATGTCATGCAAAAACCTGCCTCGCGCGTCCTGCGCAAGCGTCGTGTCCGAATCCAGTGCGTCGACGGCGCGCCGAATGCCGCGAACCAACTGGTGCAACAGCGACGCTTCGCCCTTGAGCTGCCTGAATGACCTTTCAGCTGAAATTCCAGGCCAGCGCGGCCAGACAGCGAGCTCATTGCTGCTGGGCGAGGCGGGGTGGCTGCGCGGCTGGGCGACAACTGGCAACGGGGCGGATGCGGAGGATCCGCACGAATCGGCGGCCAGCAGCAGGCGCTGGATGTTCCTCACCAGCGTGTCTGGGTCGAAGGGCTTGCCGATGATGGCGTTCATGCCGGCGGCAAGCGCACGGCTGCGTTCAGAGGACGAAACCCCGGCGGTCAGCCCGATCACGGGCAGCTCACCAAGCCCAAGCGGGCCGCGAATCTGACGCGTCGCATCCAGGCCGTCCAGGACAGGCATGTTGACATCCATCAGCACGGCGTGGAAGTCCTGCGAACGCGCCGTCAGAATGTCCAGTGCTCGACGTCCGTCTGAAGCGACCTCGATCTCCGCACCTTCGCTTCGCAGGACGCGGGCGGCAACCTCGCGGTTGACCTCGTTGTCGTCGACCACCAGCAGTCGCGTCCCCGCCAGACGGTGGCTGTCAGGCATGTGCGATTCCCACGGCGAAGGGACCGGCTGGGCGGCCAGGCGAGGCAGTCGCAGGGAAACGGTGAAACGGCTGCCGCGCCCCACGGCGCTGTCCACGTCCACGCGCCCGCCCATCATCTCCACCAGTTGCTTGACGATGGACAGTCCGAGCCCGGTGCCGCCATAGCGCCGCGTGGTGGACGCGTCAGCCTGCACGAAGGGCGAGAACAGGCGGGCCTTGGCCGCCTCGTTGATCCCGATGCCCGTGTCATGCACCTCCATCGTCACGTCCATGAAGTCGACGCTCACCGGTGTATGGCGCAGGGTCAGCCGCACCTCGCCCGTGTCGGTGAACTTGACCGCGTTGCTCAGCAAGTTGAGCAGCACCTGATGCAGCCGCGTGCGGTCGCCTTCGAGCAGATGGGGGCCGGACGGATCCTCCGTCAGCACATACGACACGCCCTTGTCGCGCGCTGACAGTTCAATGAGCGCCGAGACGTCGCGAGCGATCTCGTTGATGTCCACCGGCATGCGCTCCAGCGACATTTCGCCGGCTTCGATCTTGGAGAAGTCCAGGACATCGTTGATGAGCGACAGCAGGGCTTTGCCCGCGACCAGCACCCGCTTGAGCATGCCGCGCTGGTCCGCGTCGAGGGCGGTCTTCTCCAGCAGATGCGACAAGCCGATCACTGCATTCATGGGCGTGCGGATCTCATGGCTCATGTTGGCCAGGAAGCGGCTTTTGGAGTCGTTGGCCTGTTCGGCTTCGTGCATGGCAGTACGCAGCAGGCTCAGGGTGCGCTGCAACTCCATCTCGGTGTGCTTGCGGTCGGTGATGTCGGTACGGATCGAGACGTACTTCTCCACGCGGTGCTGCGCATCCAGGAACGGCGCGATGACACTGTCCACCCAATACAGGGTGCCGTCCTTGCCGCGGTTGCAGACCTCGGCCCGCCAGCTTTGGCCGCTGCTGATGGTGCGCCACATCTCTGTCCAGAATTCCTGGGGATGGTGACCCGAGTTGACGATGCGGTGGTTCTGACCAAGGAGTTCCGATCGCTCGAAGCCCGAGACGCTGCAAAACGCCTCGTTCACGTCGATGATGCGCCCGGCCCGGTCCGCCACCGACACGATGGCGTGCTGATGCAAAGTCTGCAGCAAGGCTGCGTTGTCACGCTGGGCCGCGGCGAGCTGCAGTCGACTTTCGGTGAGCTCGGTGACGTCGTGGACAAAGGCATAGAAACCTTTGACCTCGCCGTCCTGGACATCGGGCAGGTAGTGCACCAGGGCGTGGCGGGCAGGCTTGCCTGCGGTCGCAGCGACCGTTTCCTCGAAGCGCTGCGCTTGGCCACGCAAGGCCGCTTGCAGGTGCGGCAGCGATCCGTCAAAGAGTTGCGCTCCGATCAGGTCGCGCAGGTGCATCCCCGGTACCTGTCGGGGATCCAGGTTGAACCAAGTGCCGTAGGTCTTGTTGGCCACGACGTTGCGCAGCTCGGTATTCCAGTAGCCGATCTGCGAGGGCATCGCATCCAGCACCGTCTGCAGGGCCTGGCGTGCCGACTCAAGATCGGCGGTGCGCGACTTCACCTGGTTCTCCAGGTCGGCGTTGAGCTCGGTGACGCGACGAGCGGCCGAGCGGGCTTCGCGCACGTCGCGCAGGGTCTTGGCCAGACCCACGACCGTGCCGTCGTGCTCCAGGATGGGACCGGCGGAGATCGAGACCTCGATGAACGATCCGTCCTTGTGGCGGCGCAGCGTCTCGAAGGCCTTCACGCGTCGACCCTTTGCCACTTCCGCGAGCATGAACTCATCCTCGCCCTCGCGACCGGGAGGAACGAGCAACTGCAGCGCCGTGTGCCCAAGCACCTCCTCGACCTCGTAGCCGAAAAGACGTCGGGCGCCGTCGTTCCAGTCGGTCACCACGCCCGCCAGGGTCTGCACCACGATGGCGTCGTCCGATCCCTGCACGATGGCCGCTCGGCGGGACTGCTCCAGGCGCTGCTTTCGGCCGCGGTCGGACAGGTGCACGTAGCTCACCATCAGCGCGGTGAGGACCCCGCCCAGGATCGCGATCTCCAGCACTTCGCGGTGCGGCGGCGGCAGTTGGAGCGATTGCGCGAACAGTGGTGTGGGTTGCAGGTCGACGTCCCATTCGCGACCGAAGAGTCCGAGCCTGGCGACCGGTTCGCTGGCGGGAGCAGAAAAGAGGTCCTGGGTACTGCTGTACAGCCACCGGCCGGGTGCGGCCGCTCGGTCCCTGATTCGAAGTTCGAAGTGCTCGCTCTCCACATCCAGACCCCGCAGCACCTCGTCCATGCGAAGCGGCGCATACACCCAGCCAAAGAGGGCCGCTTCGCGCTCCGACGCCGTGGTCACCGGCAGGCCGAATCGATAGACGGGCAATACGAGCAGAAGTCCGCTCAGCGGTGCGCCGGCATCCTGGAGCAAGGTCAGGGGGGCGCTCAGGGTGGCTTGCCCGGAACGCATGGCTTTCACGACGGCGTCGCGTCGTACCGCGTCCGTGGAGATGTCCATGCCCATCACTGGCAGGTTGCGCTCTTGCGGTTCGATGTACTGCACCACGAACCAGTCGTGCTCCGAGGGCTGGATGGCCGGGCCGGCTTCTCCAGCCGGGATGGCAGCTGACAGCTGCCGCAGGAACGCGGCCTGTTGCGAAGGCCTCACCCGTCTGATGAAGCCAAACCCACGTGCCCCCGGGAACTCCTCTGCAAAGTTGCGACTCGCGCCGTAGCGGGCGAAGGCCGCCCGGTCAAGACCGTCGCCAGCCGCCGCGACCGCGCCGCGGGTGCCGCGCAATCCGTACTCGTACAGGCGCATTCGTGCCTGGATTTCGTCGACCACCCGATCCTTGACGCGTTGGAACCGTCGTGACTGCTCCAGCCGGTTCTGCTCGTGCATGTGAAAGTAGACGAGCGCGGCAATGGCCGCCGTCAGGCACATCAACGCCATGGTTGCAACGACCGACCGCTCGGTCAGGCTCATTGCCTGGAGCCGGCGAAAGGACAAACGCATCATCGTGACCTCAACTGCCCCGCGGCTCACAGCGGTCGCGGCCGCCCGACTTGGCCCGGTACAGCGCCTGGTCGGCCAAGCTCATCAGAGCGCTGGGCGCGAGATGCTCCTGGCCGGGCGCCGGAAGGGCGGCCACGCCGATGCTCACGGTCACATGGGCGGCGGTGGGCGAGGCCGCGTGCGGCAGCGCCCGCATGCGCACCGCGCGCAGCGCGCCTTGCGCCACATCGATGGCTCCCGTGAGAGGGGTCTCGGGCAGCAACAGCGCGAACTCCTCGCCGCCGAGTCGACCCAGCTGATCGCCCGGGCGCTGCGCCACCGAGGCCAGAGCGCCGGCCACGGCCCGCAGGCATTCGTCACCAGCCGGATGGCCGTAGTGATCGTTGTAGGATTTGAAGTGGTCGACGTCCACGATGAGCATGGACAGTGAACTGGCGCTGCGCGCGCAGCGCTGGCATTCCCGTTGCAACACCTCGTCGAAGTGGCGGCGATTGCCAACGCCTGTTAGGCCATCCGTCGTCGCCAGGCGGCGCAACTCGTCGGTCAGGCCCTTGATGCGAAGCTGCGTGCGCACGCGTGCCAGCAGCACGGTTTCATGGGGCGGCTTGGTGATGAAGTCCACCGCGCCGCCCTCGAAAGCACGAAGCTCCACATCGGATTCACCATGTCCGGTCACGAACATGACGGGGATCCCACAAAGATCGGGGTCCGCCTTCATGAGGTGGCAGAGCTCGAACCCGGACATGCCCGGCATTTCCGCATCGAGCAGGACCAGGTCTGGCGCGCTGTCGCGCATCTGGCTGAGTGCCTGCTCGCCACTGGTGGCAAAGCTCAGCCGCGCCGTGCCGTGCAACATGCGCGCCGTCAACTGGATGATCGCGGGACTGTCGTCGACGATGAGCACGTGCTGGAAAGGCGACGACGTGGCCTGCATGGCGCCACGGTCCGCGGATCGCTCGGTCATGAGCGTCGCACAGCGACGGCCTCGGACGCGTGCGCCATCCGTTCCCGGTAGCGGCGAACGGACTCCAGCGCGCATCGAAGATGGACGTGGACTTCGTTGGCGCTGCCCAGCTTCAATGCAGACTCCGCCAGCTGAAGTTCCTTGACCGCGGCAATGGCGCCAAGCCCCAGCGCACCGCCGCGCAGGCGGTGCAGCGAGGCGGCCATCGTTGACTCCCGCATCGGGTCCGCCGACCCGGCCAGCGCGCCCTCCAACTCTTCGCGGGATCGGTCCAGCAAGCGGCACAGCAGACGCTGATCGCCGCCCAGGCGACTGAGCGCGCCTTCGACGTCGAACTCCAAAGCGATGGACATTGTCGGCCTCCCTGCCGGCATCACGCCGATCGCCGCGCACGCGAGGGACGCGGCACGGCGCGTGGCAAACGCCAGTCTTGTGGGTCAAGCTTCATGTCGATCGCCGGCGCTGTCAAGCCCGAAGACTGCGACGGACTGGCAATCCATCACCTCCTCAGAGGCGGCGCGGTCAATGTGCAGACGCAGCGAGCGCACGACCACGGCCGGCTCCAGGGGCTTGGAGAGGAAGTCGGTCATGCCCGCCTCGAGCGCGCGGTTGCGCTCATCGTCCAGCGCGCCCGCCGTGAGTGCAATCACGGGCAGGGACATCTGCAGCTCCTGGCGCAGGATCCGGCAGGCCTGCAAGCCGTCCATCACCGGCATCTGGACATCCATCAGCACGGCATCGATTGCGACGTCAGTGTCCGCCCTCAGCGCCGTCAAGGCCTCTTGTCCGTTGGCGGCGGTCCGCACCGTCGCGCCTTCGCGCTCCAGCAGGCTGCGTGCGATCTCAAGGTTGATGTCACTGTCGTCCACCACCAGGACGCACAGGCCACGCAACCATTGAACGTCCACTTCGTCAAAACGCGTGTGCCTCAGCAGCCGCTCATAGTCGCGCCGAGGCGCGAGCGCGGCCGCCACCGCGTTGAACAGCTTGGAAGGACTGATCGGCGCGCGCAGGACGGCGTTGGCGTCCGCGTGGGCGTTTGCGCGCTCGCCATCGCGATCGCCATCGCTATTTCTGTCGCTGTCGCTGTCGACGTCGACGTCGACGTCAGCGTCAAGTCGTATCGTGGCCACGCCCGCTAGGGGCGACGCGCCGCCCGACTGCCGCAGCGCATTCAGGGCCTGGGCGTCGCCAATCACCACATCCGTTGGCGAGGCGGCATCCAGGGCCGCGACGCTCGCGGCGGTGTGGGTCGACCAGCCCAAGCGCTTGCACAGATGGCGCAGTTGCACCAGCGGCGCTTCGGACAGGCCGAGCAACACGAGCTGGAGGTCGCCGACTCGGCGGGAACCGGGCAACTCGCGCTCGGGAAGCGTGAGCGTGAAAGTGCTGCCCTGTCCGGGCACGCTGCTGACCTCGATGTGGCCTCCCAGCAAGCCGGTCAGCTCTCGCACGATGGACAGACCCAGTCCCGTCCCCCCGTATCGCCGCGTCGTCGAGACGTCCGCCTGCACGAATGGCTGGAAGAGTCGTTGCCGGGCCTCATCCGAGATGCCGATGCCGGTGTCGGCCACCGTCCAGGCGAGCGCATGCCCAGTCGGGGTGGCCACCCTTTGCACCGACACGCTCACGCCGCCACGGGCGGTGAACTTGAGGGCGTTGCCCACGAGGTTCAGGAGGATCTGGCGCAGCCGCAGGGGATCGCTGGCGACGTGGGCGGGAACCTCTTCTGCGCAAGCGGTGCGCAGCTGCAGGCCCTTGGCGCCGGCCTGGGCGTCGAGCAGCTCGCCAAGCTCGGCCAGCACCTTGCGCGGCTCCACGGCGGCCCACTCGACATGCAGCCCCCCGGCCTCGATCTTGGCCAGGTCCAGGACGTCGTTGATGATGGCCAGCAGTGTCTTGCCTGCCGTCTCCAGCTTGCCCAGCAATTGGCGCTGGTCCTGGCCGAGTGAGGACCGCTTGAGCAGATGCGCAATGCCCAGCACCGCGTTCATCGGCGTGCGGAGTTCGTGGCTCATGTTGGCCAGAAAGCTGCTCTTGGCGAGGCTTGCCGCCTCGGCGTTGTCGCGCGCGAGCCGCAGGGTCTGCTCCGCCTGGCGGCGCGCGGTGATGTCTTGCGCGATGCCCAGATAGCCCAGCAGCCGTCCCTCTGCGTCGCGCTGCGTGGTCACGACCAGCGAGACGGGGAAGTGCGTACCGTCCTTGCGCACATAGGTCCATTCGCGATTCTCGGACCCGTGCAGTTGCGGTATCCGGACCAGGGCGCTAAAGCCCGACACCGGCTTGCCGGTCTCGCGCGAGAGTTCCTCGGCACGGGCGTCCACCTCTTCCTTCAGATGGATCAGCGCCGGCGAGTGACGTCCCACGACGTCTTGCGCACGGTATCCGAGCAGTCGCTCCGCGCCCGAATTGAAAACCGTGATCGTGCCCTGGTCGTCGGTGGCAATGATGGAGATCTCGGTGGCGGCGCTCAGCACGCCTTGCAGCAGCGACGCGGTGCTGGCAAGCCTGTCCAGGGCCGTCTTGATCGGGGTGATGTCCTGATGGATGCCGACCATCCATTCCGGCTCATCGTCGGCGGTTCGGGACACCACACGGCCCAGGGACTGGATCCAGACCCAGTTGCCCTGCCGATGCCGCATCCGGATCTCGCAGGAGAACACGGGATCGCAACGTTGGAGATGGCGCTCCAACGCCAGCTCGAAGTCGGGCAGGTCTTGTGGATGCAGCCGCTCGCGCCATCGCGCCATCGTCATCGGATCCAACTCGGCCAGCCTGAAGCCGAGCATGGCGGCCCACCGTTCGTTGCACAGGACCTGGCCGTCCTGGACCAGCCACTCCCAGGTGCCCACCGCCGTGCCTTCGATGATGTTGGAAAGCCTTTGGCGCTCCTGGGCGAGGTCCTGGGTGCGGGCTTGCACGTCGCGCTCGAGTCGGTCGTTCAGCGCCTCCAGCCGCAGCCGCACCTGGCGCTGCACGGAGACGTCTCGCACGATCACGATCACGTCGGCCCCCCAGGGCCCCGGCTCCATGAGCCGCAGGCAGTGGATGGACACCCAGCGCGGCTCGCTTGAATCCGGTGCCTGCTGCAGGGTCGCGTCCTCGTCGCCGGGCGCCGCGGCGCCCGCGACTGCCCGTCCTGCGGACTGCTCGCCGGTCTGCTCTACGTTCTGCTCCACGTTCTGATCTGGAGTCCGCTCAACGGTCTGTGGAGCAGGGCGGACGCACGCCCGACCAGGTGTCGACAGGGTCGTGGTGAATTCGACTTCCTGCCCCGCCTTGAGATCGCTGGGCCACGGTGCGTCGATCGGGGCCAGATTCACCAACGCCTGACCCAGGGCGTCGCGCGCCGCGAGGCCGAAGATCTGCTCGGCCGCCTTGTTCCACGACAGCACGCGTCCGTGGATGTCCACGGCAATGAACGCGTCATGCGTTTGGTCCAGCAGCGCGGCCTGATGCAAGTGCTGCGCGCGGACCAGCAACTGCCGCTGCAGCCCCGTCCAGTAAAAGAACAGCAGCGCGCCGCCCAGCAGGCCGCCGGCCAGCGGCATCTGCAGGCGCTGCAGGAATTCGTGGCGCAGCGACTGCTCCACGGCGGACAAGGGCACACTGGCGACGTAGGTGACATTGGCGGCGGGCCAATCCGGGTTGTAGGCCAACGCGCGGCGCACCGTCCAGAGTTCGCCGCCGGGGCCATCCGCGCGTTGCAGGAGCGCGCGCCCGGGCACCGGGATCGGATCGGCCAGGGCGTCCAGGGCGTTCACGCTTTGCAGCGCGCTGAGCGTGGCGGCGGTACTCGAGCCAACCGCGGGCGGCGTGACGAGCTGGCGCCGATCATTCATGGCGACCAGCGACATCTGCGGTGGAAGGGGGAGCGCGAGATCGGACGCTCGACGCGACGCGTCCACCGTGGTCACCATCGCGGCCATGGGCCTGCCCATGGCGTCGCGCACGATCACTGCGGCCCTGAACACCACCGTGTCCTGGCCCGCGCCCATCGATTCCCGCCGCAAAGGCGAGTACACGACGGTGCTGGCGGGATGCTGGAGCAGCTGGCGGATGAGCTCGCGCCCGTGGTCGGCCAGAACGCCAGCGACGGGTTGCAATCGACCGTCGGATCCGCGAAGGATTCGTTTGACTTCGACAGGCCCGGCTCCCGTTCCAATCGCGACCGCCTCAGGCGTGAAGAGGCTGGGGACCTTGGCACGGCCCTCACGATGCAGCCACACCAAGTCAAGCGCCAGCACCTCGGGTGCGCCGCGCAGATACGCTTGGGCCAGCGCCTGGATTCGCGGCAGCATCGTTGTGGGCTTGAGGGGCGCCGGGCTGCCGTCGGTGGTCGCGAAAGGCGTCGCGGCAAGAAACTCCATCGCCTGACGTCGAGCGCTCAACGCCCGCTCGATCTGGCGCGCGCGCGCCGTGACTGCGTCGTCCAGGTCCCTTTCCCACATGCGTTCGGCGTCCTCACGGAGCGAGCGATACCCCATTCCTGCATAGATCGCGAGCCCCGCGCAGTACAGCGACAGGCCACCGCGCCCCAGCGGGCTGCCGAAAAAGTTGCGCAGCGTCACACCATGCATGGCATCGGGCAGGCCCAGCCACGCCCGGTGCTGGGCACGGCGATGAAGCAGCAGATGGACCGACACGCCGGCAAGCAGCGACAGGGCCAATCCGGCGGTCCAGGCCTGCGCTACCGGGGGAGCGCCGATGGAGGCGACGATGGCCGGCGTGGTGCTGGCGTGCAGGCGCCAGATGCGGCCATACACGGGCAGCTGCACGGACATGTTCATCCGCGGAGTGCCGTCGGCAGACCCCTCATTTGCCGCGTAGAACCGCTCGCCCGTTCCCTCGTCGAAGAGTTCGACGTCGAGGTCCCTGAGACGGTCCGCCATGCCGGCCAAGACTTCGTCAATGACCAGTGGTGCGTAGCTCCAGCCGATCAGTTGCTCCTCCGGCCGGTTCGGTCTGCCCGCGGACGCCTGTCCCTGATAGAACGGCATCAGAAACAGGAAGGACTGCCTGGGCCGTTGATCGGCCTGCACAAGGGTGATGGGCGGCGTGAGACGTGGCTCGCCGCTGAGCATCGCTTCCTCAGCCGCACGGCGACGTTTGGACTCCGAGGCGATGTCCAGCCCGGTCGCGCCCAGATTGGTCTCCAGCGGGTAGATGTACTCAATGACGTAGCGATCCCCGGGGTGCGGGGAAAACATGAGCACCTCAAATGCGGGAGCTCCGTCTCGCCGCGCGGCCTCGATGAAAGCTGGCAACTGAGCTTCGCTCACCCGGCGGATGAAGCCGAAGCCTCTCGCGCCGGGGAACTCCGCGGCCATGTCGCGGCTGAGCATGTAGCGGGCGAACGCTCGGCGGTTGATCCCCGCCTCACCCATGGCCACCAGTGCGCCACGCGCGCCGCGCAGCCCGAACTGATACCGTTCAATGCGATCCCTGATCCCTTCAGCGGCCGCATTCACCCGCTCATGCAACCGATCCCGCAGTGCTTGCTCGTGTTGCGCCGCGAAGTGCGACGCGGACGCAGCGGTCAGCACGACGCCCACCGTGAAGACACCGAGCGCAGCTCGGATCCGACCACGTCCCGCCGTGACGTGAGTCTGCATGCGGTCTCCCTGCCGTTGTCGTTCGTTGTTCGTTGCTCGCCGACTCTAACGCGCAAAGCGTCGCATCGCAGCGCGCTCTAGCAAACAGGCTCTGCGTGGCGGTGACGCCGTCTCATCAATCTTGATGACGTGGCCGAACCAGAGAAGCGTCTGCGCCGGCGAGCCTCTTCCCGGTTTGTCAGCCGGCGCTGTGGAGTCGGACCGGACGCCGGCGATGGCTCGAGTGGACCCAAACAGCGGGCGTTCTGGCCGAAGGGGCGAATGGATGCTCACGCGCCGGCAGCCTGGTCATTGCGGCGCCGGCGAGCGGTCCGGTGCGCTTGTTCAGGCGGCTTGCCTTTCACGGCGAAGCGCCACCGCGTCGCGCTCGGCGAGCGTCTTCTTGCTCGCGTCGAGCCGGAACAGCTGCAGTGAATCATTGACGTTTTCCACCTGCAGTGTCAGTGCCTGGGCGGAGGCGGCGAGTTCTTCCACCATCGCCGCGTTCTGCTGCGTCAGGCCGTCGATGTGAGCCACCGCGCAGTTGACCTGTGCCACGCCGCTTTGTTGTTCAACGGCAGCGTGGCTGACTCGTTCAAGCAACGACTGCACTTCTCCGAAGCTGTTGACCACTTCATGCATGTGCGTGCGCACTTGTCCTGTCTGTCGATTGCCAGCCGCAACGCGGTTGCCCGCCTCCTCGATCAGCTGCTTGATCTCCCGGGCGGCCGCGCCTGTGCGGGCGGCCAGTGCGCGGACCTCGGAGGCCACGACCGCGAAGCCGCGACCGGCCTCGCCGGCGCGGGCCGCTTCAATGGCCGCGTTCAGCGCGAGGATGTTGGTTTGGAAGGCTACGCCCTCGATCACGTGAGTGATGTCGCCGATTCGGCTGGACGATTCGGAGATCGATGTCATCACCCCCACCAGCTCATCCACGGACTCGTTTCCCGCACGGGCGCTGATCGCCGAGCCGCGCACGAATGCCGCGCCTTGCTGCGCAGAAGCTGCGCTGTTCTGCACGGTGCCGTTGATCTGCTCCATGGACGCGGCCGTCTGTTGAACGCTGCCGGCCTGGGCCTCGGTGCGAGACGACATGTCCAGGTTTCCCGCGGTGATCTCTGCCACGGCCTTGCGCAACTGGTCCATTTCGCCGGCGACGTCGCCAATCACGGTCTTCAGGTTCACGCTGAGCTGCCTGACGATCTGTCGCAATTGACCGACCGGCGTACGGTCCGGAGGTGCGATCGTGACGTCCAGATCGCCGCCGGCCAGTTGCGTGGCCACCCGACACAGGTCGTCGAGCGCGCGGGCATGCATGCGCCGTTGCAGCAACGGGGCGGCGAGTCCGGCGGCCATCGCCAGCGCAAGGCCCCAGGGCGTCGCAGCGAATTGGCCCAGGCCGAACGCAAGGGCTGCCGCACCCGCGGCCATCGCCCCCGGCCAGCCCACCGCGGCGAACCGCCGCCGCACGGCGCTGGCGGCACGACCCACGGCATCAACGCGGACCACCTCGCCTCGACTCAGGCCGGTCGTGCGGCCGGTCGCGCGGTGTGTCCCTTCGGCTTCTCGTCGCAGCGTCGCGTAGAGATCTTCGGCCATCGCCACCTCCTGCCGACTCGGGGCTACCCGAACCGACAAGAAACCCACCGTCGCACCGTCGCGAAACATCGGCGTGGCGTTGGCGATGACCCAGTAGTGGTCCCCATCTTTGCGCCGGTTCTTCACCAGCCCGGTCCACGGCTTTCCGGCTCCGATGGTGGCCCACATGTCGCGGAATGCCTCCGCGGGCATATCGGGATGGCGGACCAGGTTGTGTGGCTGGCCCAACAACTCATCCTTCGAATAACCGCTGACGTCGATGAATGCGCTGTTGCAGTAGACGATACGACCCTTGAGGTCGGTGACGGAAACCAATGTCTTTCCTTGCGGGAAAGGAAATTCACGTTGCGTCACCGGGGTGTTCAGTCTCATGGAATGCTCCTGTCATGGCGGAATGGACCTGTTGATGGGAGAGTGCGCTGCGGCTTGGCCGTCTGTGGGATCTGTCATTGATCGACATCGAAGGTGCCAGTGGACAGACATGTTCCGACTTGCCGCTTGATTTGCGTCAATCGTCTGCCCCTCGAGATTAACGTGTCACGTACGTTAGTGACATCGATCACATCTGCGGTCTGACAAAGACGCGCGGAGTGCCCCGTCGCCAGTGATCGGACGCCGGGCCGGTCCCGGTTCCGGCCACGGGGCGTCCGGCACGTCTGCTCGTGGGGATTCGCCTACCGACACCTTGAGCCTGGTGAAGCGCGCGTTGGACGTTGGTGAATGGGAGCGGCACTGCGTTGCGGGGCTCTTGAGCATGAGGCGCGACCTGAGGTGCAACGTCAGGTGCGACTTGAGGTGCGACGTGGGCGCCCTCTGCTATGGGAAAACCTGCTCCCCACTCGCGTCACCAATGTCCGTCGCTCCGTCGCTCACCCGTGGATCTCGCGGGGGAGGGCGTCCAAACGAAAGCGCGCGCTGCGCGGAATTGACTGCATACGTACCGCCGCGCCGTGCAGGCTTGGGCGGGGTTGAGCGTGGCGCGGTGTCAAGTCAGCGCACCTTCCGTTCGCGCTGCGGCGCTGCGCTTGAAACAGTCCGAGAACAAGCGCCTTTCGAGGCGGCGCGCGGCTGGAGCGGCCCGTCCGGATATCTGAAAGCCCCACCAATGAAAAACCGGCCACGAGGGCCGGTTTCAGTCGATCAACGATTCGATCAATGACCGCTCATGGCTTCGCGCTTCGGCGACGAGCGGCACCCACGGCGCACAGGGCGATCGCGGCCAGCGCGATGCTCGCAGGCTCGGGCACCTCCTGGGCATCCACGGAGCTGATCGTCAACGTGCCGTGTTGTTCGGTTCCGAACAGGACGGTCTCGAAGGTGCCGAACTGGGAAAACACGCCAGCGTCGAAGTAGTAGTAGACCGTCGAGAACTCGTCCGGCCTGAAGCCCACCGTGTCGTATCCGGACATGGACAGGAAGCCTTGCGGGGAACCGCAGGTGCCCAGCGAGGTCGTGCACGAGTCAAGACTCGCCAGCGGGATGTAGTCCGGGGTGGAAATGAACGTCGGCACCGTGAAGCTGAACGCTCCTGTGCCAAACCCGCTGTACGAAGAATTGGCAGTGAAGCTGTAGACCACATCGGCGTTGGCGGATCCACCCGCCATCAACAACGCGGCACCGGCAAGGAAGCCGGCAAGTGCCTGTCCGAACGTGCGACTTTTTCTTTGCATGACGACTCTCCTTGGAAAATCATCAAGACAGCATTTTTTGTGCCACTTTTCATGGAAACACAAAAAAACGATGGTCGATCAAAGGGGTTGGGCCGCATTTGCAATCCCTAACTTGACGAGAGGGGTCAACCCGGCGCGCTCACTGTAAACAAACTCGACAGTGGGGGGTGTGGCCTACCGAACAGACGCTGATGCAGCATCCTCGCCTTCGGCGACCCGGACATTCGCCGCTCCGGCCAGCGGACTGAGGGCCAGGGCGGCAATGCAGAAACAGGTGCGCAGTTTCATGCGAGGCGGACGATCTGCAAGCCGTCGCGCGGCCCATTGATCAGGCGCGCGGTCCGTCCGTCGGTCCGTTCGACGGTCTGTTCGTCGCTCCGTCCGTCGGCTGCGACCGCTGCGCCAGCAACCGCTTGCGCACCGCATGGATGTTGTTGCGCAGCGCGTAGAGCTCTTCGGCATACGACAGCGGCACGGCGATGCGGTGGGTGACGCGGTCCAGTTCGTCCAGCTCGTCGAGCAAGGCTTCGCGCTCGCCGGTGCCGGTTTCCAGTTTGGCTTCCACCTCGCGCAGCCGTGCGTACCAGCGGAACACACGCGAGCGCACGCGGAAGGTGTAGAGCGGCGGCACCACGCGCGACAGCGGCAGCATGAGCACCAGCAGGCCGCCGACCACGAGCCACATGCGTTCCAGCAGATTGCCGGCCCAGAAGGGCAGGTAGCGCGCCCAGGCGGGCGGCGTGCCGTTGATCGCGCGATCGCCTTCGGCGCTGACCGGCAGTTCGCTGGTGCGGGTGTTGGGGAAGTCGCGCGCGCCGTTGAACCAGCCGGCCCCGCTGTGCTGGCCCAGCGCCGCCTGCGCGAACAGCTGGCGCAGCGCGGGATGCGTCTGCTCGCGCGCGAGAAGCGCGGTGGTGGTGGCCAGCAGCGGCACGTCGTGCGGCGGCACGTCGGCCGCCAGGTCCACCACGCCGCGCGGCAGCGTCACGGTGGACAGGAAGGGCAGGTGGCGCGAATAGGCCTCGTTCTGCTCGAAGGCCATCAGCGCGACGGCCGGATCGCGCAGCAGCGCGCGGATCAGGCCGGCTTGCGGCGCCGAGATCAGCACCGCGGCGTCCAGCCGGCCCTCGCGCAGCGCCGCGCCGGCGGCGTCGGGCGCCAGATTCGACAACCGCAGATCGGTTGGCTTCAACTGGTTCAGCGCCAGCAGCTTCTCGACGATCTGCGGGACGCCGCTGCCGTCCTGGTCCACGTTGACGCGCAGGCCGCGCAGCTGGATCAGGCTCTGCAGTTCGCCGCTGCGCTGGCGGCGTGCGATGCCGAGATCGCGGCGATAGAAGATCCAGATCGGCTCATAGAACAGGCTGCCCAGCGAGACGATGCCGGACTCGGTATCGGCCGCCGGATCGGCCATGCCGCCGCGGACGAAGCCCACGTCGGCGGTGCCCGCGCGCAGATGGGAAAGATCGTCCTGCGCGCCTTCGCTGCCGATGAGCTGCACCTGGATGCCCTCGCGTGCCAGCGCTTTCGCGTAGCCCTCGCCGAAGCCGGCGTAGGCGCTGCCGGCCGGGCCGGTGGCCAGGCGCACCTGGCGCGGCGGCTGCGGATCCAGCCACCAGTAGGCCGCGATCAGCAGGCCGCCGCCGAGCAGCAACGGCGGCCACATGGAGACCACCAGGTCGCGGATCGTCTGCAGCAGCAGGCGCAGGTTGCGCGTGGCGCGCCATTGCTGGATGGGGGTCATGAGCGGATCGTGATGCCGAGGCGACGCATGGACTGGGTCTTTGCCGATGAAAGGATCGGCCCATCGTAGGCGAGGCCTGCGGGGCGGGCTGTTACGCCCGGTTCCGATGCGGAGCCGCCACCGGCCTCAAGGTGAGGTCGCAGCACGACCGCCTCGATCATGCCCGCCTTGCGCTTGAAAGTCTGCGTTCGCTGCGGTGCAGCCACGACAAGAGTCGGAACGTCTCTGTTTTGAAGCGGTGAAGGCAGTCTTCTATTTCAAGCCCGCAGCGCGAGCTCTAGACGTTGCGAGCGGTGGCACTCCGAGTTCCGCCCTGTCGTTGTCATTCACGGCAGTCTCGTCGACCAGATAGAGTTCCCATGTGCCGGTCGGCGACTTCGTGAACTGCGTGCCGTACCACTGCGGCTTCTTGAGCCGCATCAACAATCGATCCCATGCCGCCGCGCTGAGCCACCTGCAGCGCTGCTCATCGGGGCCCAATGCCCTCGATGTCGTCGCGAGCGAGTAGGCGAGGCGAATGTCATCGACGGTGTCCCCATGCTGGAAGATCAAGGCCGCATTGCAATAATCCTCTGCGCTTCGAACCATTCCCTGCTTCAAGAGCTCAAGGACCTGGGATCGTCGCGCGGCGTCCTCCACCGACACTTTCGACCAATCGATCTCCTTCATCGCACCAGATCGCGCTGACTGATCGTCGGCGGTGAGTTTCGCAAGTGTCGGATTGGATGGCGTCGGCTGAGCAAATGCCGCCGCTGACAGCACGGCTGCGAAGACTGTTGGCATCAACTTGCGCATGATTGACCGGTTGGTGTTGTGGTGACTGTCTGCACCCTGCTCGGTATGCCAGGGATACGTCCTCAGCGCTGCATGATCACCGATTCGCGGTCGGCAACCACCCTTCGAGGTCCACACTCTAGCGTCCGCTTCCGCTGCGTTGCCGCCGCTGCCCCTTATCGACAAGCCTCCAGGCAAAATCCAACTCAACGTGGCGAACCGGGCGTCGAGCCAGCCGGGACGCCCATCTTGAGGAATGGAGCAGCATCAATGGCACTGACGAAGAAGGGCGAGTTCTGGTACGGGACGACCTCAGGCGATACCCAAGCCGAACTGCGCAGTTACAGCGTTGCGAATCGCCATGAGGCCACCAGGTTTGCCGCGTCGACATGCGATTGCGGATCCAAGACCTTCGCGCTGCAGTCCGATGAAGAAGCCGGCGTGGCCATCCGCACCTGCACCGACTGCGGGCAGGAACACCTGATGGGCGACAGTGCCGACTACCTTGAAGAAGCCGCGCCCGAGGCGCACGAGTGCGTGTGCGAGAACGAGGTGTTCGAGCTGATGTCCGGCGTCTCCGTGTACCCAGGCACCCACGATGTCCGCTGGTACTACATCGCTTGCCATTGCGTGGAATGCAATCTGGTCGGGGTCTTCGCGGACTGGAAGTGCGAAGCGGGCGACGCGGCGGCTTTCCTCGCCAAGGTCTGAGCAGGACGTCATCGACGGACGTGGCTTCATCGATGACCGCTGCCGCCGCGAAGCCGTCGTTCAGAACTTGAAGTTGCCGTCGGACCGGGCCTGAGAGCCGCTCGCGCAGCTCGTGAACTCGCGGTTGCCGCTGCTGGTGGACTGGTTGCTCTCCCACACGGCGGCCGAGCCGTTCCACTTCACGTACTTGTACTGGACGGCCGTGCCGGCGGGCAGGCTGACGGTGCCCGTCCATGGCACGTTGGCGCCCGAGCCCTGGATCGTCAGGGTGAAGCCGGATCCCGGCGCCCAGGCGCCCAGTCCGGTCACGTTGCCCACCACGCGCAGGTTCTGGCCGACCACCGTGCTGGCATTGGCGATCGTGAACGTCACGGCGCAACTGCCGGTGCCGCCGCCGCTGACCTTCTGTCCGGTGTGGATCGCTACTGCGGGCGTGCTGCCGCTGGTGTTGGCGGGCACCGTGAAGCTGGCGTTGCCGCCGGCGTCCACGGTCACGGTGTCGGCCGTGCAGCCGGTGCCGGCCGCATTTTTGGTGCCGTTGATGACGTTGCAGTAGGTGCCGGCGGCCAGGCCGGTGGCGAAGTTGCGGGTCCAGGCGCTGCCGCTGTTGTTCAGTGCGACGAAGCCGGCGCTGCCGCGGCTGAAGGCGATCTGGTTGCCGTTGTCGCCGACGATCCAGTTCTGCTGCGCCTGGCCGATGCTCGCATTGCGGAAGGCCACCATGTTGGCCAGCGGCGTCCAGCGGTGCGCGAAGTCCCAGGTCACGTTGATCTGCGGCACGCCGCCGCTGTAGGGGCTGGCCGTGGGGCGGTCGGCGTCGGTGTTGCTGAACTTGAAGCCGGAGTACAGCTGCGCCTCCGCATACCCCTGGGCGAGCATGAAGATGTTGGCCAGCGTGTAGCGCTGGTTGGCGGCGTCGTTGTTGCTCGCGTTGTTGATGTTCAGCGAACTGCCGTTGCGCTCGGTGTCCCAGTTGGTGACGAAGACCGTGGCGTTCTGCGGCTGGAGGAAGCCCCAGCTGCCGCCCCAGTTGCCCCACGTGCCCATGATCCCGGGGATGCTGGACAGGGTGTTCCCGTTGTTGCCCCGGAACACGTCGCGCATCGCGTATGGGAACTGGAACTCGTTGATCGTGCCGATGGGGAGGTAGCTGGGCCGGTCCACCTCGCCGTCGTTGATGATCTCCTGCGTGATCCAGATGTCCTCGCCCTGCAGCGTCTTGGGGTAGGTCGCCTTCACGGCGCTCATGATGGAAGTCCACGCACCGGCCGGCATGTGCTTGGCCGCGTCGATGCGGAAGCCGTCGATGCCCATGGCCAGCAGGGCCTTCAGGTAGTTGGCGATCTGGCCCTGCACGTAGCTGCTCTCGGTCGCCAGGTCGGGCAGGCCGCCGAGACGGCAGTTCTGGACGTTGCTGCGGCCCGACGGCGAGTTGTAGTCGGCGTCGTTGATGTTGCAGTTGGCGTGGAAGTCGTTGGCGCTGAAGAAGGGGTAGCTCAGCGTCGCGGCGTTCCAGGTCGAGCCGTCGGTGGCCGTGCCGCTGCCGTCGGCCATCTGGTTGACGACGATGTCGGCATAGACCCGCACGCCGGCCGCGTGGCAGGCGTTGACCATGCTCTGCAGCTGCGCGGGCGTGCCCATGCGGCTGGTGAGGTTGGTGTAGTTGACGGGCTGGTACACGCCCCACCAGCCGTTGGCGTTCTTGGACGCGCCGGGCGGCGAGATCTGCACGCCGCCGAAGCCTTTGGGCCCCAGCCATTGCGTGCATTCGGTGGCGATGTCGGGCCAGGCCCACTCGAACATCTGCACCGACGTCGAGTTCGGATTGAGGGCCTGCGCGGCACTGCCGAAGGTGGCGAGGGCGACGCCGGCGACGGCCGTCAGGGCGTGGGCGAGCCGGCGGCTCGAGAAAGGCAACTGGGGCATGTCGGTCTCCATTGTTGATCGACCGCCGCCCTCGTCGCGGGGCGGCTGGTGTCGGCCAATCGACTGCATGCCATGGCCGCCTCTCCCCATCGGAGAGGTGCGGTGACTCTAAGCCGGTGTCTGCCAAAGGTGCGTAGGAAAACTACCAAGTCGCGCCGATTGCCTATAGGTAATGCGCCAATGATTTGTTTTTGATTGTAGTTTCGCTACTGATCAAGAGCGATGGCGCTAGCGCATGAGCGCCTTGGCAATTTGCCCCAGCGTCCTCAGCGCGCCTTCGACGTGCGCGTTGTCGGGATGGCCGAAGTTGAGCCGGAGGTGGTGCGTGAAACGGCGATCGGCCGAGAACAGATGCCCCGGCGCGATGCTGATGTCATGAGACAGCGCGACCCGGTGCAGTTCCAGCGCGTCGATCTGGTCGGGCAACTCGACCCACACGCAATAGCCGCCCTCCGGCTGCGTGACGCGCGTCCCTTCAGGAAAGCACTTGGCCATGGTTCTCAGCATGGCTTGGCGATTCGTGACCAGCGCCTGCCGGAGCTGTCGCAGGTGCCGGTCGTAGCCGCCGCGCTGGAGGTACTCGCTCAAGCCCTCCTGCATCGGCACCGGGGTGGCCAGCGAACTCATGAGCTTGCGGCGGCTGACGTCCCGCGCGAACCGGCCCGCTGCTGCCCAGCCGACGCGGAACCCCGGCGCCAGCGACTTCGAGAACGAACTGCAATGCAGCACCAGGCCGGCCTTGTCCCAGGCCTTGGCGGGGCGCGGGCGTGAACCGAAATACAGCTCGCCGTAGACGTCGTCCTCGATGAGCGGGATCCCGCGCCCGGTGAGCAGCGCCACCATCGCCGCCTTGGCGGCATCGGGCATCAGGCTGCCCAGCGGATTCTGGAAGTTCGGCATCAGCCAGCACGCCTTGACGGGATGGCGTTCGACGACGGCCGCCAGCGCCGCCACGTCGACGCCGGTGCGCGCATGGGTGGCCACCTCCACCGCCTTCAGTCCACGGCGCTCCAGCGCCTGCAAGGCGCCATAGAAGGTCGGCGACTCGATGGCGACGAGGTCGCCCGGCTGCGTCACTGCCTCCAGGCACAGGTTCAAGGCCTCCATCGCGCCGGTGGTCACGACGATCTCGTCCGCGTCGACCTTGCACCCGGCGCCCAGGTAGCGCAGGCCGATCTGGCGCCGCAGTTCGGCGCTGCCCGGCGACAGGTCCTCGACCGTGCGCCACGGGTCCATGCCGCGCGCCGCCTTGCCCAGCGACAGCGCCAGCTTGTCCAGCGGATACAGCGTCGGGCTCGGGAACGCCGAGCCCAGCGGCACCACGGCCCGTTTGCGCGACAGGCCGAGCACCTGGAACACCAGCTCCGACACCTCGACGCTGCGCTCTTCGGTGAGCGGGTCCGACGCGTGGGGTTCGGGGTGCTGCGGCATCGCCGCCTGGCTGACGAAGTAGCCGGACCGTGGCCGCGCCTCGATCAGGCCGCGAGCCTCCAGCAGGTAGTAGGCCTCGAAGACGGTGGAGGGGCTGACGCCGCGGTCCTTGCTCGCTTCGCGGACCGAGGGCAGGCGGTCGCCGGGGCGCAACTGCCCTGCGGCGATGGAGGCCGCCAGGTCATCGGCAAGGACTTCGTAGCGCTTCATGAGCGGGGATGCTGATATGGCCCGTTGCGTGGAACGGTTGCACTGTATCGGCTGCAACCGGCTCACTGTGCGCGCCTTCCCAGGCGCCCATCTGATCCGGTCTTTTTACAGGAATCTGACTCTGTACTTTCCGCACCGCCCGGCGCACAGTCACGGCATGGAATGGGTTCCGACAATCTTCATCGCCTTCAAGGCCAGTGTGCTGTGCATCGGCATGTACTTCGCGATCAAGTGGCACTACGACCAGGGGAGGAAGAAGGGCACGGAGACGCAGCGCGCGATGCTTCGCATGGGAGCGAAACTGGTCGGGCTCTTCCTGGTGCTGGTCGCCGTCCTGCTGGTCCTGACCTTCAAGATCGGCACGTGGCTGGGGCTGGACCTGACCTCCTTGTGAGGACAGGCCGCCCGGCAAGCCGGTGAGGACGAAGGCGGCTCAGCGCTGCATCAGCGCCGCACCTTCCCATCCTCCGTCAGGATGGTCATGTCCACGTAGCGCGAGCCGGCGTGCTTCTGTCCCGAGAAGCTGAGGTAGAAGCCGCCCAGGTCGAGCTGGCTCTGCGCTTCCAGGCCGTTGATGATGTTGGCCGGCGTCGGGTCGTTGCCGGCGCGCTTGAGGCCTTCCACCATGGTCTTCGCGGCGATGAAGCCCTCCATGCCGGTGTAGCTCGGATCCAGCTTGGCCGCCTTCACCCGTTGCAGGTATTCGCCGGCGATCGGCGTCAGGCCCGAGAACGGGAAGGGCACGACCTGCGACACGACCACGCCGCGCGCGTCCTTGCCCAGTTCCGACGCCAGCGCCTGCGCGCCGACGAACGAGAAGTTGTAGAAGTTGCCCAGGAAACCGGTCTTGCGCGCGCCGCGGATGAAGGCCGCGCAGGACTTGTAGGCCGCCACCTGCACGATGCACTCGGGTCGGCCCGCCATCACGGCCGTCACCGATGCCGCCACGTCCACGGAATTGCGCTCCACCGTGCCCTGCGACACCGGGGCCAGGTTGTGCTGCTTGAGCGCCGCGGTCACCGCCGCCAGACCGGCCTGGCCGTAGGCGTCGTTCTGGAAGAACACCGCCACGCGCGTGATGCCCACCGAGGTGATCTGCTTGACGATCTCCGCCGCCTCGTCGTTGTAGGACGCGCGGACGTGGAACAGGAAACGGTTGAACGGCGCGCGCAGCGCCTCGGCACCGGTGAAGGGCGCCACCAGCGGGATCTTGGCCGCCGTCAGCAGCGGCACCGCCGCCAGCGTCGTGGGCGTGCCCACGTAGCCGAACAGCGCGTTGACGCCGTCCTCGATCAGGCGGCGCGTGTTGGCCGCGCATCGCTCCGGCTCATAGCCGTCGTCCAGGCTGCGCAGCTCGATGCGCTTGCCGTTCACGCCGCCGCGCTGGTTGACCTGGTCGAAGATCAGCATCGCGCCTTCCTTGAACTGCTCGCCCAGTTCCTTCGCCGGGCCGCTGAAAGGCGCGGACTGGCCCAGCAGGATGCGCGAGTTGTCGGCGAAGACAGGCAGGCTGCCGGCGCCCGCGAGGGCGGCGAAGTTCTGGAGCAGGTGGCGGCGGTTCATGGCGGGATGACGTCCTGGCACTTCTGGAAAACCCGCGATCTTCCCCGAAGCCGGTGACCAGACGTGTATGCAGTAGCCACATTGCCTGCTTATCCGTATTGACCGTGGACAACTTCACAGCGCTTTCACATTGAAACACGAACCCCGAGGGACAAGGGCTGATCAGCGCATCACCTTCCCGTCGTCCGTCAGGATGGTCATGTCCACGTAGCGGGATCCGGCGTGGCGCTGGTTGGAGAAGCTGATGAAGAACCCGCCCAGGTCGAGCTGGTTCTGCGACTCCAGGCCGCTGACGATGCTCGCCGAGGTTGGCTCGCTGCCCGCGCGGCGCAGGCCTTCCACCATCGTCCTCGCGGCGATGAAGCCCTCCATGCCGGTGTAGCTCACCTCCGCCTTCGCGGCCTTGGCGTGCTGGAGGTAGTCCCCCGCCAGCGGCGTCAGCCCGTGGAAGGGGAAGGGCACGACCTGCGACACCACCACGCCGCCGGCGTCCTTGTGCAGGTCGGTCGCCAGCGCCTGCGAGTCCACGAACGAGAAGCTGTAGAACGCGCCCCGGTAGCCGGTCCGGCGCGCCCCGCGGATGAAGGCCGCGCAGGACTTGTGCGCCGCCATCTGCACGATGCAGTCGGGCTTGCCCGCCATGACCGCGTGCAGCGGCGCGATGATGTTGTCGGAGTGGCGCTCCACCATGCCCTGCGACACCGGGGTCAGGTCGTGCTGCCGGAGCGCCGAGGTCAGGGCCGACAGGTCCGCCTGCCCGTAGTCGTCGTTCTGGAAGAACACCGCCACGCGCCGCGTGCCGACCGAGACGATCTGCTTGGCGATCTCCGCCGCCTCGTCGTTGTACGACGCGCGGATGTGGAAGAGGTAGCGGTTGAAGGGCGCGTGCAGCGCGTCCGCGCCGGTGAGCGGCGCCACCAGCGGAACCTTCGCCGCCGTCAGCACCGGCACCGCCGCCAGCGTCGTGCGCGTGCCGACGTAACCGAACAGCGCCTGCGCGCCGTCCTCGATCAGGCGCCTCGTGTTGGCCGCGCAGCGCTCCGGGTCGTCGCCGTCGTCCAGGCTGCGCAGCTCGATGTGCCGCCCGTGCACGCCGCCGCGCTGGTTGACGGCGTCGAAGACCAGCATCGCGCCGGCCTTGAACTGGTCGCCCAGGCCCTGCGACGGGCCGCTGAAGGGCGCGGACTGCCCCAGCACGATGCGGGGCACCTCGCCGAAGGCGGACAGGCTGCGCGCCCCCGTGAGGGCGGCGACGCTCTGGAGCAGATGACGCCGGTTCATGAGGGTCCCCTCCGTCGTTGACCTCGGCCAGGACTACTTTAGGCTGTACGGCAAGACGGTTTCAAGGACTGTTCTTGATGAAATCTTGATACCGCCGCTCCGAGCTTCTACGGCCCCTTGAGGCCGCCGTTCCTAGAGTCCATCCATCCCATCCCGCCCTCAATCGAGAGGGCATGGGACCGTAAAAAAATGGATGCACTCTTTCTCGGATTGAGCGTCGTGCTGTTCCTCGTGGCGGTGGGCCTGGCCTTGGCCAGCCATCGCCTGGGGGCCAAGCCATGAGCACGCTCTACTGGCTGACCGGACTGATCTCCGCCGGTCTGTTCGTCTATCTCCTGGTCGCCCTCTGGCGGGCGGAGGAGTTCTGACATGACGAACCTCGCCTGGGCCAACCTGGCCCTCTACCTCGTCGTCACGCTGCTGCTGGCCTGGCCACTCGCGCGCTGGATCACGGCGCTCGCCAAGGGGCAGATGCCCGGATGGATCGCGGCCATCGAGCGCCCGATCTTCCGCCTCGCCGGCGTCAAACCGGAAGAAGGCATGGGCTGGAAGCAGTACGCGGTCGCGCTGCTGATCTTCAACTTCATCGGCGTCCTCGCCGTCTACGCGCTGCAGCGCCTGCAGGGCGAGCTGCCGCTCAACCCGCAGGGCATGGGCGCGGTCACGCCCGACTCGGCGTTCAACACCGCCATCAGCTTCGTCGCCAACACCAACTGGCAGGGCTACGGCGGCGAGTCGACGATGAGCTACCTCACGCAGATGCTCGCGCTGACGGTGCAGAACTTCCTGTCCGCCGCCACCGGCATCGCCGTCGTGTTCGCGCTGATCCGCGGTTTCGCGAGCAAGCTCAGCGGCCAAGTCGGCAACTTCTGGGCCGACGTGACCCGCTGCACGCTGTGGCTGCTGCTGCCGCTGTCCCTCGTGCTGGCGGTGATCTTCGTCCAGCAGGGCGTGATCCAGAACTTCGACGGCTACAAGACCGTGCAGACCGTCGAAGCGCAGGACTACCAGACGCCCAGGCTCGGCACCGACGGCCAGCCGATGAAGGACGCCAAGGGCGAGCCGGTGATGGAGAACCAGCGCTCGCAGGAGCAGTCGCTCGCGATGGGCCCGGTCGCGTCGCAGGAAGCCATCAAGATGCTGGGCACCAACGGCGGCGGCTTCTTCAACGCCAACTCCGCGCATCCGTACGAGAACCCGACCCCGTTCACCAACCTGCTGCAGATCGTCGCGATCTTCGTGATCCCGGCCGCGCTGTGCCTGAGCTTCGGGCAACTGGTGGGCGACCGCCGCCAGGGCGCGGCGATCCTGGCCGCGATGAGCACGCTGTTCATCGTCGGCGTGCTGATCGCCACGCCCGCCGAGCAGGCCGGCAATCCGCTGGTGGCCGCGCAGGGCGTCGACATCCACGCCACCGAGCTCCAGGCCGGCGGCAACATGGAAGGCAAGGAGACGCGCTTCGGCATCAGCGCCAGCTCGCTCTTTGCCGTCGTGACCACCGCCGCCTCCTGCGGCGCGGTCAACGCGATGCACGACAGCTTCACCCCGATCGGCGGCGCCGTGCCGCTGGTGATGATGCAGCTGGGCGAGGTGGTCTTCGGCGGCGTCGGCACCGGCCTGTACGGCATGCTGATCTTCGCGATCCTGGCCGTCTTCATCGCCGGCCTGATGATCGGCCGCACGCCCGAGTACCTCGGCAAGAAGATCGAGCCCTTCGAGATGAAGATGAGCGCCGTGGCCATCCTCGTCACGCCGATCGTCGTGCTGGCGGGCACCGCCATCGCGGTCCTGGCCGACGCGGGCAAGGCCGGCGTCGCCAACCCCGGCGTGCACGGCTTCAGCGAGATCCTCTACGCCTTCACCTCGGCGGCCAACAACAACGGCAGCGCCTTCGCCGGGCTGTCCGCCAACACGCCGTTCTACAACACGCTGCTCGGCATCGCGATGTGGCTCGGCCGCTTCCTGGTGATCGTCCCCGTGCTGGCGATCGCCGGCAGCCTGGCCGCCAAGAAGCGCATCCCCGTCGGCGAGGGCACCCTGCCCACCCACGGCCCGCTGTTCGTCGTCCTGCTCATCGGCACCGTCCTCCTGGTCGGCCTGCTGAACTACGTGCCCGCGCTCGCGCTGGGTCCCGTCGTCGAGCACCTGATGCTCTGGAAGTGACCCTTCGGAGCCCATCATGACCAATCAACTCAAGACCCTCCATACCTCCGTGCCGGCCTCGGCCCGCACCGAGGTCCCAGTCGGCGCCAAGGTCTCCGGATCCGGCCCGCAAGGTCCTCAAGGTCCGTCCAGCCCGTCCGGTCCGCAGGGACAGGACCCGCAGCCCCCGCGCGCCAACGCGAAGACCGGCATGTGGGACCCGGCGCTGGTGAAGCCGGCGATCCGCGATTCCTTCATCAAGCTCGCGCCGGCGACCCAGCTGCGCAACCCGGTGATGTTCGTCGTCTACGCCGGCAGCATCCTGACCACTGGCCTGTGGCTGGCGAGCTTCGCCCGGCCCGAGCTGGCCGGTGCCGAAGGCCCCGGCTTCATGCTCGCCATCGCGCTGTGGCTGTGGTTCACCGTGCTGTTCGCCAACTTCGCCGAGGCGCTGGCCGAAGGCCGTTCCAAGGCGCAGGCCGCCTCGCTGCGCGGCCTCAAGAGCAAGACCTGGGCGAAGAAGCTGGAGACCCCGCGTCACGGCTCGTCGTGGCACCCGGTCGCTTCGGAAGAGCTGCGCAAGGGTCACGTCGTGCTGGTCGAGGCCGGCGATCTGGTGCCGCTGGACGGCGAGGTCATCGAAGGCGTGGCCTCGGTCGACGAGAGCGCCATCACCGGCGAATCCGCGCCGGTGATCCGCGAGTCCGGCGGCGACTTCTCGGCCGTCACCGGCGGCACGCGCGTGCTGTCGGACTGGGTCGTCGTGCGCATCGCCGTCAACCCGGGCGAGGCCTTCCTCGACCGCATGATCGCGATGGTCGAGAGCGCCAAGCGCCAGAAGACGCCCAACGAGATCGCGCTGACCATCCTGCTGGTCGCGCTGACGCTGGTGTTCCTGGTCGTCACCGTGACGCTGCTGCCGTACTCGCTGTTCGCGGTCGAGGCGGCCGGCGCCGGCACGGTGGTGTCCATCACCGCGCTGGTGTCGCTGCTGGTGTGCCTGATCCCGACCACCATAGGCGGCCTGCTGTCGGCCATCGGCGTGGCCGGCATGAGCCGGCTGATGCAGGCCAACGTGATCGCGACTTCCGGCCGCGCGGTGGAAGCCGCCGGCGACGTCGACGTGCTGATGCTCGACAAGACCGGCACCATCACGCTGGGCAACCGCCAGGCCAGCGCCTTCCTGCCGGCGCCGACGCTGCAGGAGCAGCTGCTGGCCGACGCGGCGCAGCTCGCCTCGCTGGCCGACGAGACGCCGGAAGGCCGCTCCATCGTCGTGCTGGCCAAGCAGCGCTTCAACCTGCGCGAGCGGGAACTGGCGACGCTGCAGGCGCACTTCGTGCCGTTCACCGCGCAGACGCGCATGAGCGGCGTCGACTTCGGCGATCCCGAGCACCCCAAGCGCCAGCTGCGCAAGGGGGCGGTGGACGCGATCCGCCGCTTCGTCGAGCTGCACGGCGGGCAGATGCCGGCGCAGGTCACCGCGGTGGCCGAGGAAGTCGCGCGCCGCGGCTCCACGCCGCTGGTCGTGGCCGACCTCCACGACGGCCAGGCCCGCGTGCTGGGCGTGGTCGAGCTCAAGGACATCGTCAAGGGCGGCATCAAGGAGCGCTTCGCGCAGCTGCGCAGGATGGGCATCCGCACGGTGATGATCACCGGCGACAACCGCCTCACCGCCGCGGCGATCGCGGCGGAGGCGGGCGTCGACGACTTCCTCGCCGAAGCGACGCCCGAAGCCAAGCTCAAGCTGATCCGCGACTATCAGGCCGAAGGCCGCCTGGTCGCGATGACCGGCGACGGCACCAACGACGCCCCCGCGCTGGCCCAGGCCGACGTGGCGGTGGCGATGGCCAGCGGCACGCAGGCCGCGAAGGAGGCCGGCAACATGGTCGACCTCGACTCGAATCCGACCAAGCTGCTGGAAATCGTCGAGACCGGCAAGCAGCTGCTGATGACGCGCGGCTCGCTGACGACTTTCTCCATCGCCAACGACGTGGCGAAGTACTTCGCCATCATCCCGGCGATGTTCCTGGGCGTGTACCCGCAGCTGGCCGCGCTCAACGTGATGGGCCTGCACAGCCCGTCGTCCGCCATCCTGTCGGCGGTCATCTTCAACGCGCTGATCATCGTCGCGCTCATCCCGCTGGCGCTCAAGGGCGTCGCCTACCGGCCCATCGGGGCGGCCGCACTGCTGCGCCGCAACCTGTGGATCTACGGCCTGGGCGGCCTGATCGTGCCGTTCGTCGGCATCAAGGCGATCGACCTGCTGCTGGTCGCGCTCCACCTCGTGTGACGCGGAGGACTTCATCATGACAAGCACTCAATCCCCCTCGTCGTCGAGCGCTCCGTCGAGCGCTGCGTCGACCGCCCTTTTACCGCTGCGCATGCTGCGCCCCGCGCTCGTCGGCTTCGTGCTGCTGAGCGCCGTCACCGGGTTGCTGTATCCGGCGCTGGTGACCGGCGTCGCGAAGACGATGTTCCCGTTCCAGGCCGAGGGCAGTCTCATCCTGCACGACGGCAAGGTGGTCGGCTCCGAGCTGATCGGCCAGGGCTTCTCGTCGCCGCGCTACTTCTGGGGCCGGCCGTCGGCCACCGGTCCGATGGCCAACAACGCCGCCGGATCGAGCGGCTCCAACCAGGGGCCGACGAACCCGGCGCTGGTCGACGCCGTGAAGGGCCGCATCGAAGCGCTCAAGGCCGCCGATCCGGGCAACACCGCGCCGGTGCCGGTCGACCTCGTGAGCGCCTCCGCCAGCGGTCTGGATCCGCACATCAGCATGGCCGCGGCGCGTTACCAGACGGCCCGCGTGGCCCGCGAACGCGGCCTCCCGGTCGAGGCCGTCCAGCGCCTCATCCAGGCCAACACCGAGGCCCGAGATCTTGCCGTCCTCGGCGAGCCGCGCGTCAACGTGCTCAAGCTCAACCTGGCCCTGGACAAGGTGTCGGGACGCAAGGCGGAGGTGCCGCCGGCCGCGTCGGCCTCCGCGCCGACCGCATAAACAGAACGACAAACCCAACTCAAGCAGTTCACGCAGTTCATGAAAACCCGTCTTCTCTCGCTGTTCCTGATCTCCTCCTGCTTCCTGCACGCCGCCGCGCGCGCAGAGGGCGAAGCCGCCGCCGCGGCGCCCGCGCCGACGCCCGAGCACAGCTTCACCGGCAACGTGGCCTTCGTCAGCGACTACCGCTTCCGCGGCATCAGCCAGACCTGGAAGCGCCCCGCCGTGCAGGCCGGCTTCGACTACAGCCACAGCAGCGGCCTGTACCTGGGCACCTGGGCGTCCAACGTCTCGGGCAACAGCTACAACAACGGCGCCGGCATGGAGTGGGACCTCTACGGCGGCTACAAGCTGCCGGTGACCGACGCCGTCACCCTGGACGTCGGCGCGCTGGCCTACGTCTATCCCGGTGCGCGCCTGAACGCGGCGCCCGGCCAGCCGACGTCGAACAAGTACGACAACGTCGACCTCTACGCCGCCGTCACGGCGGGTGCGTTCTCGGCCAAGCTGTCGGTCGCCGCGACCGACTACTTCGGCCTGGACGGCGAGACCGCCGGCTACGCCTACTTCAACGCGCTGCCGGCCAGGGGCTCGTCCAAGGGCACGTCCTACCTGGACCTGAACTACGGCTTCGAGCTGGGGCAGGGTTTCAACGCCGGCGTGCACCTCGGCCACCTGTGGGTGCGCAAGTACGGCGACCTGTCCTACACCGACTGGAAGCTGTCCGTGACGAAGGAGATGAAGCAGCTCGGCGGTCTGACGCTGGGGCTGGCCGTTGTCGGCACCGACGCTGACAAGGCGCTGTACCAGGCGGGCGATTCCGCTGCGGCGCGTGCGAAGCGTCTCGGCGACACCGGCGTGGTGCTGAGCGTGTCCAAGACCTTCTGATCCATCGAGATCATCGAGGCGACCGCCCCCGGGGGAGCCACGCGCTCCCCGATGTCCGTTCCGAAGCGACAATTCCCCGATGCCGAGTTCGTCCGACGAAAGACCTGACCCCGACAACCTGCTGGCGCAGATCCGCCAGCAGGAGGCGGCACAGTCGCGCGGCCGGCTGCGCATCTACTTCGGCGCGTCGGCCGGCGTGGGCAAGACCTTCGCGATGCTGCAGGCGGCGCGCCATCTGGCCGACCAGGGCCGCGCGCCGCTGATCGGTGTCGTCGAGACGCACGGCCGCGCCGACACGGCCGCGCTGCTCGGCGGGCAGCCGCCGCTGCCCCGACTGCCGATGCGACAGGTCGACCACCGCGGCCGCGCGCTGCCGGAGTTCGACCTCGACGGCGCGCTGGCGCGCCTGAAGGATCAACCCGACGCGCTGATCCTGGTCGACGAACTGGCTCATTCCAACGTCGCCGGCTCGCGGCATCCGAAGCGCTGGCAGGACGTCGAGGAGCTGCTGGCCAACGGCATCAGCGTCTACACGACGGTCAACGTCCAGCACCTGGAGAGCCTGAACGACGTCGTCGGCGGCATCACCGGCGTGCGCGTCCAGGAGACGCTGCCCGACACCTTCTTCGACCGGGCGGACGAGGTCGTGCTGGTCGACACGCCGGCCGACGAACTGCTCGCGCGCCTGAAGGCCGGCAAGGTCTACCAGGGCGCGCAGGCCGAGCGCGCCGGCCAGCATTTCTTCCGCAAGGGCAACCTGATGGCGCTGCGCGAGCTTGCGCTGCGCCGCACCGCCGACCGCGTCGAGGACGACGTGCAGGCCTGGCGCAGCAACGAGCGCATCGCGCCGGTGTGGAAGACCGAGGCCGCGATCCTGTGCGCGATCGGGGCGGGCGACGAGGCCGAATCCATCGTGCGCAGCGCCGCGCAGCTCGCGCAGCAGCTGGCGGTGAGCTGGCATGCGGTGCACGTCGAGACGCCGGCCTTGCACCGGCAAGCCGACGCGCGCCGCGAGCGCACCTTGCGCGTGGTGCGGCTGGCGCAGGACCTCGGCGCGACGACGGCCGTGCTGGCCGCGCAGGATCCCGCGCAGGCGCTGGCGGACTACGCGCGCCAGCACAACCTGTCCAAGCTGCTGATGGGGCGGGGCGCGCCGCCCTCGTCCTCGACGCGGCTGGCGCTGCGGCGCTGGGGCAGCCGCGACCTCGCGGCGCATCTGGGCCGCGCGGCGCCGGAGCTGGACCTGAGCCAGGTCGGCGCCTCGGCGACGCAGCGCAGCAGCGAGGACGACCCGGTGCCGACCTTCGGCGCCGCGCCGCGGCGATACGGCTGGGCGACGCTGGCCTGCGTCGCCGTCGCGATGGCCTGCTGGCCGCTGTCGCACCGCATCGCCAACGACAACATCGTCATGCTGTTCCTGCTCGGCGTGATGGGCGTCGCGCTGCGCTGGGGGCGCGGACCTGCGGTGCTGGCGAGTTTCCTCAGCGTCGCGCTGTTCGACTTCCTCTTCGTCGCGCCCCAGCTGAGCCTGGCGGTCAGCGACGTGCAGTACCTGATCACCTTCGTCGTGATGCTGGCGGTGGGATTGATCACCGGGCAGCTGACCGCGGGGCTGCGTTACGAAGCGAGGGTGTCGTCGGAGCGCGAGGCGAGGGCGCGCGGGCTCTTCGAGCTCACCCGCGAACTGGCCGGCGCGCTGCAGACCGAGCAGGTGATCGCGACGGCGGAACAGCAGCTCGCGCAGCAGTTCGGCGGACGCGCGCTGCTGCATGTGCTCGACGACGACGACCGGCTGCAGCCCTCGCCGACGGAGCAGACCCTGGCGGCCGCCGACCGCCCCGATGCCGGCACGGCGCGCTGGGCGCTCGATCACGAGCAGGCCGCCGGCCTGGGCACCGACACGCTGCCCGGCAGCCACTGGTTCTACCTGCCGCTGCGCGCGCCCATGCGCACGCGCGGCGTGCTGGCGCTGCGGCCGGGCGACCCGCAGACCTTGATGCTGCCGGAGCGCCGCGCGCAGCTGGACACCGCCGCGCGCATCGCGGGGCAGGCGCTGGAGCGGGTGCATTACGTCGAGGTCGCGCAGCAGGCGCTGCTGCAGATCGAGTCGGAACGGCTGCGCAACTCGCTGCTGTCGGCGCTGTCGCACGACCTGCGCACGCCGCTGGCCGCGCTGCAGGGGCTGGCAGAGACGCTCTCCGACCGGTTGAGCTCAAGCGCTGCCGATTCCGGCACCCTCGATGCCGGCGCCGCCGACACCGCGTCGGCGATCCGCCAGCAGTCGCTGCGCATCAATGCGATGGTGCACAACCTGCTGGACATGGCGCGGCTGCAGAGCGGCGCGCTCAAGCTCAACCGGCAGTGGCAGCCGGTGGACGAGGTGATCGGCAGCAGCCTGCAGTTGATGGGCCCGGCGCTGTCGCGACATCGCGTGGTGCTGGACGTGCCGGCGACGCTGCCGCTGGTGGAGCTGGATGCGGTGCTGATCGAGCGCGTGCTCGCCAACCTGCTGGAGAACGCCGCGAAGTACACGCCGGCCGGAAGCGAGATCCGCGTGATCGCGCGCGCGCAAGGCGAAGAGATGCGTCTCAGCGTCGAGGACAACGGTCCGGGCCTGCCGCCCGGTCGCGAGGAGGCGCTGTTCGAGAAGTTCACGCGCGGCCACGCCGAGTCGCCCCTGCCCGGCGTGGGTCTGGGTCTGGCGATCTGCCGTGCCATCATGCAGGCCCACGGCGGCCGGATCTGGGCCGAGCGCGCGACGCCGCAGGGCGGGGCGCGATTCAGCCTGGCGCTGCCGCTGGGCGAGCCGCCGGCGCTGCCGGCCTTCGAGGAAGACGGGGAACACCGACCGTGAGCGAGCTGCAGCAAACCGTGACCCCCGTGGCGCTGATCGTCGAGGACGAACCCAACATCCGCCGCTTCGTGCGCCTGGCCCTGGAGGGCGAGGGCTGGTCCGTGCACGAGACCGGCACGCTGCGCCAGGGCCTGATCGACGCGGGGACGCGCCGCCCGGACCTGGTGATCCTGGACCTGGGTCTGCCCGACGGCGACGGCCAGGACTTCCTGCGCGACCTGCGCGCGTGGTCCGCGGTGCCGG
This sequence comes from Mitsuaria sp. CC2, assembly GCF_048957715.1. NCBI lineage: Bacteria > Pseudomonadati > Pseudomonadota > Betaproteobacteria > Burkholderiales > Sphaerotilaceae > Roseateles > Mitsuaria sp. CC2. The sequence goes on from NZ_JARVXN010000007.1 coordinate 115,689, forward strand.
TGATCGTGCTGTCGGCGCGCGGTGCCGAGGACGACAAGATCGAGGCCCTGGACCGCGGCGCCGACGACTACCTGAGCAAGCCCTTCGGTGTCGGCGAGCTGCTGGCGCGCGTGCGCGTGGCGCTGCGGCGCCACCAGTCGCGATCCAGCGAACAGCAGGACCCGGTGTTCCGCTTCGGCGAGGTCGAGGTCGACCTGGCCGCCCGCCGCGTGCGACGCGCCGGCGAGGACGTGCATCTCACGCCGATCGAGTACCGGCTGCTCAGCCACCTGATCGGCAACGCGGGCAAGGTGCTGACGCACCGCCAGCTGCTCAAGGCGGTGTGGGGCCCGTCGCAGGTGGAGCAGAACCACTACCTGCGCGTCTACATGGGCAACCTGCGGCAGAAGCTCGAGGCGGAGCCGGCGAGCCCGAAGCACCTGTTGACGGAGACGGGGGTGGGGTATCGGCTGATGCCGTAGCATAGGCTGCACGCCCGCCTCGGGGCGCTGGCCCGACCCTTCCGGTCGGCACCGCTCAACAAGGAGACAACCCATGATCCAACAGGCCCAGGTCGAACTCGCCAAGACCTTCTTCGAGCAGTCGAAGAAGGCGTTCGAACAGAACTACGCCGCGTGGAGCACGGTGCTCGCATCGCAGAAGGCGATCCTGGAATCGATGCGCGCCGGTGGCGCGCCCTTCGAGGTCGCCGCCGACCAGTTCCAGAAGCTGATCGATTTCCACGAGCAGCAGTTCCGCACCACCACCGAGTTCATGACCAAGCTGCAGGCGGACTACACCAAGGTGGTGCAGCAGAAGACCAAGTGAGTCCGGAAGGGCCGTTGAATCCAGCGTTCAACGACGCGCACCGCCGCGTCTTCCAGTCCGATCGCCTCACGGTCGGGCTGATGACCCCGGTCGATGCGCGGCCCGATCGCATGGCTGACGTCGGCGAGGCGCTCGACCTGGCCGCGCTCGCGGACCGGCTCGGCTTCGCGGCGCTGTGGACGCGCGACGTGCCGTTGATGATCCCGCAGGGCAGCGACAACACCGCGAGCGCGCTCGACGATCCGTTCCTGTGGCTCGGAGCGCTGGCCGGCGCGACGCGCGAGATCGCCGTCGGCGCGGCCGCCATCGTGCTGCCGCTGCGGCATCCGCTGCATGTGGCCAAGGTCGCGTTGTCGCTGGACCGGCTCAGCGGTGGACGCTTCATCCTCGGCATGGGATCGGGAGATCGGCCCGCAGAGTTCTCAGCCTTTGGACAAGACCTGGACCATCGCGCGGAGGCGTTTCGCAGTCGCTGGGCCACGGTGCGCGCGGCCTTGTCGACGGATGCCGACGAGCGCGCCGTTGTGACCGCCGCGACCGGCGGCTTCGAGGTGCTGCCCGCCCCGGCGCGACGGATCCCGATGATCGTCGTGGGCTCGGCGCGGCAGTCGCTGCAATGGACCGCGACGCACGCGGACGCCTGGGCCACCTACCACCGCGAGGAAGCGCGGCAGGAAGGCCGCATCGAGCTGTGGCAGCGCGCGCTTGAACAGAAGGGCGTCGGCGCCAAGCCCTTCGTGCAATCGGTGCAGCTGGAGCTGCTCGCCGATCCGGACGCGGCGCCGGAGCCGCTTGAACTCGGCCTGCGCACGGGCAGGCGCGCGCTCATCGCCTATCTGCGCCGGCTGCACGCGATGGGCGTGGCGCATGTGCTGTTCAACCTCGGACGAGGGCGGCCAGCCCGCGAGGTGATCGAGGAACTCGGCGCGGAAGTGCTGCCTGCGCTCGTCGCTGACGACTGAGCACGACCGGAGGCGTCCCTCATCCCGGTGTCGGATCGATGCATCAGCGCCGCTCGCGCGGGTTGACGCGACCGACCCCGCGTTGAAGAATCGCGCCCACGCCGGACGGCTCCGTCCGTGCGCGTTCCAACCTCTCACTGTCCAGGAGGTGCCCCATGAAGACCCGTACGTCCATCCCCTGCTGATTGCCGACGACTGCTTCCCTGCAGCATCGTGTCGGCGCCGTCTGCGCCCGCGAAGGCTGCGGCACCGGTTCCTGACGCCCCGACGCCTGCCATGAGGCCGGTGGCGCACGACACCTCCCGCGACTTCCCCCAGCGACTCCGCCCGGTCCCTCCGACCGGCGGCGACTCGACCGCGCCTGCGACACGTCCGTCGGTTCCCTGACGCCACCAGGACCCGCCCGCGCCAACAACGCGGCGGGTGACGGACCTCATGCATTTGCAATCCCTGCCGCTGCTGCGCTATCCGCGCACGGCGCACCTCGCGGGCAGCCGCCTGCAGGCGGGCGACTCCGCCCATGACCAGATGCCGCTCGCGGCACTCGACGGCTGTCACGTCGTCATCGAGGAAAAACTCGACGGCGCCAATGCCGGCATCTCCTTCAGCGACGGCGGCGACCTGCTGCTTCAGTCGCGCGGCCACTACCTGATCGGCGGCTTCGGCGAACGTCAGTTCAACCCGATGAAGATCTGGGCGCTGGCGCACGAGCATCGGCTGATCGAGCGCCTGGAGGACCGCTACGTCCTCTATGGCGAATGGGCCTATGCCAAGCACAGCGTCTGGTACGACCGCCTGCCGCATTACTTCAACGAGTTCGACGTCTACGACCGCGCCACCTCGCGCTTCCTGTCGACGCCGCGTCGGCAGGCGCTGCTCGCGGGCTCGCCGGTGCTGTCGGTCCCTGTGCTGTACGCGGGGCCCATGCCGACCGATCCGGCGCTGCTGTGGGCGCTGGTGGTGCGCTCGCTGGCGAAGTCGCCCGACTGGCGTTGCGCTTTCGAAGCCGCGACGCGGCGCGAATCGCTGCCGCTGGACCTGTGCTGGAAGCAGACCGACAAGGCCGACCAGTCCGAAGGCCTCTACCTCAAGGTCGAGGACGACGAGCAGGTGCTCGGCCGGTTCAAGCTGGTGAGGCCGTCCTTCACGCAGACCATCCTCGATAGCGAGACGCACCACGCCAGGCGACCGATCCTGCCCAACGCGCTGGCGCCGGGCGCGGACCTCTTCGCCGAGCGGCCCACGGTGACGTGGCACGACCTCGGGCTGGAGACGATCACGTCGCTGGCGGCGTTGAAGGCGTTGAAGGCGGCGGCGTCGTCGCGCGAACACCGCGAACACCGCGAACACCGCGAACACCGATGTCCCTGAACGGGACGGAGGAGAGAACCATGAACATCCATTGGAAAGACATCCAGGCGCTGGTGCCTGAAGGCGGCCGGTCCGCTGATTTCGCGGCCTGCCTGGCCGCGTTCCCGGTGCTGGAACTCGCGAAGACGACGCCGCAGGATCTGCGGTACCACGCCGAAGGCGACGTGTGGACGCACACCATGATGGTGATCGAGGAACTGCTCGCCTTGCCCGACTATCAGGCGGCGGGTCGCGACGAGCAGGAGGTGCTGTTCCTCGCCGCGCTGCTCCACGACGTGTCCAAGCACGCGACGACCGTGATCGATCCGGTGACGGGCGCGATCGGTCAGCCGGGCCATTCCCGCATGGGCGCGATCGATGCGCGCGTGCTGCTGTGGGATGCCGGCATGCCCTTCGAGCAGCGCGAGGCGGTCTGCCGCCTGATCGCCGTGCACCAGGTGCCGTTCTTCGCGCTGGCCGATTCCAAGCGCGGCCTGTCGCCCGAGTTCATCGTGCGCGAGCTGTCGTGCCGGCTGAGCTTGCCGCTGCTGGCCGCGCTGGCTGAAGCCGACATGCGCGGACGCGTCTGCGAGGATCGTCAACGCGTGCTTGATCACATCGAGCTGTTCCGGGAGCTGGCGCGGGAGGAGGGCTGTTACGGCCAGCCGCGCGCCTTCGCGGATGCGCACACGCGGGTCAGCTACTTCCGCGGCGCGGACGTGCATCCGGACTACGCGCTGTTCCAGGAGCCTGGCGCCCGCGTGACGGTGATGTGCGGGCTGCCGGCGTCCGGCAAGGACACCTGGGTGGCGGCGCATCGACGCGGTCTGCCGGTCGTGTCCTTCGACGACGCGCGCGCGGAGCTCGGCCTCAAGCACGGGCAGAACGACGGCAAGGTCGCGCATGCGGCGGTGGACAAGGCGAAGGCGCTGCTGCGCCAGCGCGCGCCGTTCGTGTGGAACGCGACCCACCTGAGCCAGCAGATGCGGGACAAGACGCTGGACCTGCTCTTCGCGTACGGCGCGCAGGTGGAGATCGTGTATCTCGAACGCCCGCGTGCGGAGCTGCTGCGACGCAACGACCGGCGGGACACCTCGCTGTCCAACGGCGCGCTGCAGGGGATGCTGCGCAAGTGGGAACTGCCGGTGCCGACGGAGGCGCACGCGGTGCGTTACTGTCCGGTGGATCGCCCCGTGGATCGCCCGGAGGTTTGAGGCCAACCCGCCATCCAGCGATCGACGACCTCGCCGAGTGCGGCGCGCAATCCCGCGCCGTGCGCGGCGGCGTCGCGTCGCAGCTCGTCCAGCGGCACGCGCGCCTGCGCGAGCTCGCCCGCATGGCCGATCAGCCACTGCTCCAGGCGGGCAGGATCGCTCTCCAGATGGAACTGCAACGCGAGTCCAAAGTCCTCGACCGCAAAGGCCTGGTTCGGGCACAGCGGTGTCGCCGCGAGGCTGGCGGCGCCTGCGGGGATCTCGAACTGGTCGCCGTGCCAGTGCAGCACCGGCTGTCCGCCTGAAAGCGGCGCAAGTGCGGAGTCGCGGCCCGCGTCAGTGAGCGTCAGCGGCGCGAAGCCGATCTCCTTGCGTCCGTGCGCCATCGGTCGCACGTCGGCGCCGAGCGCCCGCGCCATCAACTGCGCGCCGAGGCAGATGCCCAGCAATGGCAGCCGCGCGGCGAGGCGCCGGCGGATGAGCGCGAGTTCGTCGTTCAGATACGGAAAGAGCGCGTCGTCGTAGGCGCCGATCGGGCCGCCGAGCACGACCAGCAGATCGACTGCGTCGAGGTCCACGTCGCGCAGGTCGTCGACACCGGCGTCCAGCGTCACGACGTGCTCGAAGCCGCGTGCGGCCAGCACGGGCTCCAGCAGGCCGAGGTCTTCGAAAGCCAGATGGCGGACGGCGAGGACGGTCTTGGGCGTGGACATCGACGGAGCGCGGCGGACGCACGAGCGGGTGGGGATGCGCGGAGTATCTGCGCCCGCCGCGCCCGTCGCCGCTCAGTCCATCTCCGATCGTCCAGGCGACGCATCCATTCGTCCTGCCCGATCAGGAGGTGATCAGGCTGGATGCGGCGACCGTCCCGCCGCGGGGCCCCTGCGGATGCGCCAGGCCTGCACCGCCATGAGGATCAGGAAGAGCAGGAGCACGACACCGATCGCCTTCTGCAGCGCCGGATCGTCCGGGCCGGTGAACAGCGGGGCGCCGACGGGCACGCGGGTGAAGGTCTCGTTGAGGCCGGGGATCATGTGGCAGAACAGCGTGAAGGTGTAGCCCAGCGTCGTCGCGTACGTCGAGAGGCCGCCGAGGAAGCGCGTGCGATGCGCCGCGATCGCGACGGCCAGCGTAACCAGCGTGACGATCGCCAGCACGTGGGCGATGTTGAAGCCGCCGCGGCGGAAGATGCCGAAGGCCGTCAGGCAGGTGATGACGGTGCACCAGACATAGATGCGGCCGAAGGTGGATTGGCCGTCGATGCGGCCGTGGCGGAAGATCAAGGCGTAGCCGGCCACGAGGGCGACCAGCGCGAAGGCCGTGTGGACGGCGCCGAGGAGGGTCAGACCGAACATGCGTGCTCCCAGCTGAGCCGCGTCGCCGCGGCGTGGCGAAGCGCGGCGCGCTCCTGCGGACACCATAGGGGGTGGGGCGGGGAGCGCGCATCGGTCGGATGGGGGAGGATCGGGGCGGGGACTTCCCGGATGCCCGTCTTACTCCTCGCCGGCACCGTCCGCTTCGGCGGGACGGTATTGACGGGCGGGGAGCTTGGGCGCGCCTCCCGCTTCGCGCCGGATCGCCCCTTGGCGTCTCAGCCCGTGCGGTTCGGCGGCGAGGCGCGCGGTGCTCGGCGTGACGGTCGCGTAGACGCCGGACTCGCGTTGAAGCCTGCCGTTGCCGGTGGACAAGGCGGCGAGTCCTCGCGGGAGGTCGCCGCGCTGTTCCAGTGCCTGCTGGGCACGGGGATCGAGCTGCTTGAATTCCCACGGGTCGGCGTAGTCGCCGGCCGCGTCTGAATGATCCGCGCGGCCCGATTCAGCATGTGAGGAGGCAGACGACGCGAACGCGTCGATGCTGGCGTAGTCGCTGGACACTTGGTTGGAGGTTTTCATTGACGATCTCTGGCAGTTGAATGACACGTGTGCGCCATTCGCGTGCGGAGGCGCAAGGTGTCAGTGGAAAGCTGCCAGAAAAAATTCGACAGCCGATCCAGATTGCCTGCGATGCGGCATGAAAAGACCGTCAGTCGCACCCTGGCTCAGGCGGCGCGCGCACCGCCGAACACGGGCGGGCGGTCGAGTTGACCGATCCAGTGCCGGTAGACGCTGGCCGCCGCGCCGCGCAGGCGCGCCAGGCGCTCGGGCAGGGCGGACAGGATCTCGGTCTCGCTCTGCACGGTGACGCTGCGACCGCGGCGCAACTCCTCGCGCCCATGCGCGCACCAGTCGCGCAGGCCTTGCTCGGTCACTTCGAGGTGGCTCTGGAGCCCGATGTGCGGTCCGAGCGAGAAACCCTTGTTCAGGCAGTTCGAGCCGAAGAGCGTCCGTGTCGCGCCGGCCGGGATCTGGAAGCTGTCGTAATGCCAGTTGAAGCTGAGCAGCCGGTCTTCGCCGCCGAAGAGGCCGCGCGCCGCCGGGGTGATCCAGAGCTCGCGCCAACCGATGTCGGGACGCGGATTGCGCGCCACGCCCGCGCCCATCGCGCGCGCCAGTTGCTGCGCGCCGAAGCAGTGGCCCAGGATGGGGCGGCTGTGCCGCAAGGCGTCGATCAGCAGCGCCTGCTCGGCGCGGATCCAGGGCGTGCCGTCGTGGACGCCGTGGTCGCTGCCCAGCAGCACCAGGCCGCTGAACGCCCCCGCGCTGCGAGGCATCGTGTCGCCCAGGTCCGGGCGCAGCAGGTGCACGGGCACCTCGTGCGCGCGCAGGCACTGGAGGAGAAAACCCGGACCCTGGGCGGGTTCATGTTGAAGGATCAACACCGGTCTCATGCGAAGGGGCGCGGATGGCGCGCCGTGGTTGCGAGGCCTCCAGCGTAGGAAGCCGCGCATCAAGGGCGGGGCAAGACCCGGCCCCGGACTATCAAGAAATCATCAAGGCGCGCGGCACGCAGGCGGCAGGGACGGATGCCAAAATGACGAGATGAACTCGCCCGCTTCGCGCCCGCCGCGCGTCTCCGTCCAGACCGCCGATTTCGACCTCAGCGCCGAGACGCTGGCGCTGCGCGCCGACGACGGCGGCGTCGGCGCGCTGGTGAGCTTCGTCGGCACGGTGCGCGACGGGGCGGACGGCACGCCCGTGACGCTCATGGAGCTGGAGCACTACCCGGGCATGACCGAGGACGCCATCGAGGCCATGATCGACGAGGCCTTCAGACGTTTCGACCTCCGTGGCGCGCGCGTCATCCACCGGGTGGGCGCACTGCGGCCGCGCGAGCAGATCGTCCTGGTGCTCGTGAGCTCGCGCCATCGCGGCCAGGCTTTCCAGGCCTGCGAGTTCCTGATGGACTACTTGAAGACACAGGCGCCGTTCTGGAAGAAGGAATACGGACCGGACGGCGCCCGCTGGGTGGACGCGCGCGTCGCCGACGATGAGGCGCTCGCGCGCTGGGGGATCAACGTGGAGGGGAATGGGCGATGAGCTGGATGCAGGTGGCGGCGGTGTCCGTCGGGGCTTCGGGCGGGGCGCTCGCGCGCTGGGGCGCGGGGCTGATGCTGAACACGAAGTGGCAGGGATTCCCGCTCGGAACGCTGGCCGTCAACATCGTCGGCGGCCTTCTGATCGGCATGGCGCTGGAGTGGTTCGGACGTCATCCCGACGACCTGCTCAAGCTGCTGCTGGTCACCGGCTTCCTCGGCGGCCTCACGACCTTCTCGTCCTTCTCCGGCGAGTCGCTGTCGCTGCTGCAGCGCGGTGAGTTCCTGATGGCGCTGTCGCATTCGGCGGCGCACGTGTTCGGCTCGCTGGCGGCCGCCGCGGCCGGCCTCAAGGTCATGCAGATGCTGACCTCGGCATGAACGCCGGGACGGACTCGCCGATCCGATGTCCCCGGCCGCTGCGCGCGGGCGACGTCGTCGCGGTCGTCGCGCCGTCGTCCGGCGTGAAGCCGGCCATGCATGAGCGCCTGGATTCGGCGCTGTGGATGCTGCGTCGCCAGGGTTTCATCGTGCGCGAAGGGCGCTCGCTGCGGCAGCAGGTCCAGGGCGCGAGCGCCAGTGCCGACCAGCGCGCGGCGGAGTTGATGGAGGTCCTGCTCGACCCGGAGGTCGCCGCCGTGATCCCGCCCTGGGGTGGGGAGCTCGCGATCGAGGTGCTGGGACAGCTGGACTTCGATCGGCTCCGGGACGCGCCGCCCAAGTGGTTCAGCGGCTTCTCCGACCTGTCGACGATCCAGGTGCCCTTGCTGCTGAGCGCGGGCTGGGCGTCGCTCCATGGACCGAACCTGATGCAGCTCTGGGATCCGGCGTTGGATGCGGTCTCGAAGCGGATCCTCGACCTGTGGTTCGCCGAGGGCGGCGCGCCGTTCGAGCAGGACTCCGCGCCGGGCACGGTGTCGCGACGGCTGGACGGTGGCGTGGAACCTCTCTCGATCGAAGGCTGTCTGATCGGTGGCTGCCTGGACTCGCTGTCGCGGCTGTCCGGCGCGAGGGTGGCCGATGTCGCCGCGTGGCGTTCCGTGCTGGGAGACGATGAACGGCCGCTCTGGTTCTTCGAGGTGGCGGAGCTGCCGCCCTTTGAGCTCGCCCGCGCGCTGCACGGCCTGCGACTGGCGGGCTGGTTCGACGGCGCAGCCGGCATCATCTTCGGCCGCAGCGCGGTGCCCAGGGGGATTGCCTCGGGCGGTGACTTCACCGAAGAACAGGCGCTGCAACGCGCGCTTGGCGACCTGCCGTGCCCGGTGCTGCTGGACCTCGACATCGGCCACGTCGGCGCCCAGTGGGCGATCGTCCAAGGGGCGCTTGGCCGCATCGACTGGCAGCCTGGCCACGCGACCTTGAGCCAGTTCCTCGCATGAAGTGAATGGCTCCCGCCCCGTGGGGGCGGGTGGGGGTGGGGCGACTGCTGCCCCGCCCGCTTGGAGGGCGGGGATGGGGTGGGAGCGCACGGTAACTTGACGAAGTTGGGCGCGTCCCTTGCCGGAGCCTCCTCTTGAAAATTGGGGTCACATTCCCACTTGGGGTCGCAACGGAGGTTTTTTCCATGCGAGTCGACAAGCTCACCACCCGATTCCAAGAAGCGCTCGCCGAGGCTCAAAGCCTGGCGGTGACGCGCGACAACCCCTACATCGAGCCCGTCCACGTGCTGGCCGCCATGCTGGCGCAGGACGACGGCCCGAAGGCGCTGCTGGAGCGCGCCGGCGTCAAGGTCCCCGCCCTCAAGGGCGCGCTGGACGGCATCCTCGGCGGCCTGCCGCAGGTGCAGGGCGAGGGCCAGCAGGTCCAGCCCAGCCGCGACCTGGTCAGCCTGCTGCAGAACGCGGAGAAGGAAGCGTCCAGGCGCGGCGACCACTTCATCGCCAGCGAGATGTTCCTGCTGTCGCTGGCCGACGCCAAGAGCGACCTGGCCGGCGTCGTGCGCGGTCACGGCCTGACCCGCAAGGCGCTCGAGACCGCGGTGGAAGCCGTGCGCGGCGGCCAGAAGGTCGACAGCCAGGAGTCCGAAGGCCAGCGCGAGGCGCTCAAGAAGTACACCCTGGACCTCACCGAGCGCGCCCGTTCCGGCAAGCTCGATCCCGTGATCGGCCGCGACGACGAGATCCGCCGTGCCATCCAGGTGCTGCAGCGCCGCACCAAGAACAACCCCGTGCTCATCGGCGAACCCGGCGTCGGCAAGACCGCCATCGTCGAAGGCCTGGCGCAGCGCATCGTCAACGAGGAAGTGCCCGAGAGCCTCAAGGGCAAGCGCGTGCTGTCCCTGGACATGGCCGGCCTGCTCGCGGGCGCCAAGTTCCGCGGTGAATTCGAGGAACGGCTGAAGTCCGTGCTCAAGGAGGTCGCCGCCGACGAAGGCCGCATCATCCTGTTCATCGACGAGATCCACACCATGGTGGGGGCCGGCAAGGCCGAGGGCGCCATCGACGCCGGCAACATGCTCAAGCCCGCGCTGGCGCGCGGCGAGCTGCACTGCATCGGCGCGACCACGCTGGAGGAGTACCGCAAGTACGTCGAGAAGGACGCCGCGCTGGAGCGCCGCTTCCAGAAGGTGCTGGTCGACGAGCCGACCGTCGAGGCCACCATCGCCATCCTGCGCGGCCTGCAGGAGAAGTACGAGGTCCACCACGGCGTCGAGATCACCGACCCGGCCATCGTCGCCGCGGCCGAGCTCTCGCACCGCTACATCACCGACCGTTTCCTGCCCGACAAGGCCATCGACCTGATCGACGAGGCCGCCGCCAAGATCAAGATCGAGATCGACTCCAAGCCCGAGGCGATGGACCGGCTCGACCGCCGCATGATCCAGCTCAAGATCGAGCGCGAGGCGGTGCGCAAGGAGACCGACGAGGGCTCGCAGCGCCGCTTCGCCCTGATCGAGGAGGAGCTGCTCAAGCACCAGCGCGAGTACAACGACCTGGAAGAGATCTGGACTTCCGAGAAGGCGCAGGCCCAGGGCTCCGCGCACGTCAAGGAAGAGATCGACCGCATCAAGTTCCAGATCGAGGAACTCAAGCGCAAGGGCGACTTCAACAAGGTCGCCGAGCTGCAGTACGGCAAGCTGCCCGACTTGGAGAAACGTCTGAATGAGGCGCAGGCCAAGGAGATGGGCAAGGCCAGGGACAAGACCCAGCCGCAGCTGCTGCGCACCCTGGTCGGCGCGGAGGAGATCGCCGAGGTGGTCGCCCGCGCGACCGGCATCCCGGTGGCCAAGCTGATGCAGGGCGAGCGCGACAAGCTGCTGCAGATGGAAGACAAGCTGCATGAGCGCGTCGTCGGCCAGGACGAGGCCATCGTCGCGGTCGCGGATGCGATCCGGCGCTCGCGCGCCGGGCTGTCCGATCCGGACAAGCCGCTGGGCAGCTTCCTGTTCCTGGGCCCGACCGGCGTCGGCAAGACCGAGCTGTGCAAGGCGCTGGCGGGTTTCCTGTTCGACAGCGAGGACCACATGATCCGCATCGACATGAGCGAGTTCATGGAGAAGCACTCGGTCAGCCGGCTGATCGGCGCGCCGCCCGGCTACGTCGGCTACGACGAGGGCGGTTACCTGACCGAGGCGGTGCGTCGCAAGCCCTACAGCGTGCTGCTGCTCGACGAGGTCGAGAAGGCGCACCCGGACGTGTTCAACGTGCTGCTGCAGGTGCTGGACGACGGCCGGCTGACCGACGGCCAGGGCCGCACGGTCGACTTCAAGAACTGCGTGATCGTGATGACGTCCAACCTGGGTTCGCAGCACATCATGGCCTTGCAGGGCGAGCCCGACGAGGTCATCCGCGACGCGGTGTGGGGTGAGGTCAAGGCGCACTTCCGGCCCGAGTTCCTCAACCGCATCGACGAGACCGTGATCTTCCATGCGCTGGGCGCGGACCACATCAAGTCGATCGCGAAGATCCAGCTGCGCCAGCTTGAACAGCGCCTGGACAAGCTGGAGATGAAGCTCGACGTCAGCGACGAGGCGCTGGACGAACTGGCCAAGGTCGGTTTCGATCCGGTCTTCGGGGCGCGGCCGCTCAAGCGCGCGATCCAGCAGCGGATCGAGAACCCGCTGTCCAAGCTGATCCTGCAGGGCCGCTTCGGCCCGAAGGATGTGATCCCGGTGAGCGTCGAGACCTCATCGGGCGGGGAGCCCGGCGAGTTCAGCTTCGGACGGGTCGTGCATTGATCCAGGCGAAGAAGGGCGCAGCGCGCCCTTCAGTTCGCCGGGCACGAGGCCCCGCCCGTGAGATCGACGACGTTGTTCGATGACGCGGCGTGTTGCGACTTCATGGGCGAGATATCCCCCAGTATGGCGTTCGGGTAAGGTGTCACGGGCGCCATGAGCAACTCGCGGAGCAGGTCATCGGGAAACCACTCCGTGAGCGCCGAGCTGTTGCCAGGGCAGGTCGCCGGCGGGGGCGAAGCGGGGGGGTGTTTGGACGAGGCGTCCCTCCGCTGCCGCTTGGTGGCATGACCCTCGGGCCCGGCCGCAGCGTGGATGATCTGCGCGGCGCCAGTCGTGGGGGCTGCCTCGACGTGCGGCGGATCGCGACGCGGAGTCGCCGGAGCGGTCCACACCAGCGGATATTTCTCATCATGGTCGGACGTACGCCGCAACCATTCCGCCATCTGCAACTGGAGCTTGGCCAGGAGCACCACCTCGTTGGCGCGTCCGGGTTTGTGACTACTGTCTGCGGCGAGGCGCGCGACGATGAGCCAGCCTTCGTCCTTGTAGCGCTCAACCAGCGCCGCAATGCAGGCGCTCAGCAGCGGCCGGCGCCGATCCGGGGCGGGACGCCAGTCTTGGGGAGGCGTAGCGTTGCGGGCGTAGAACCACGAACCGTCCGATTGCCGACAGATCAGCAAGGGATCTCCGAGCGCGAGCTGCGATGTTTGGACGCCGAACTGTCTCTGATCGCCGGCCAAGGTCGGATCGGGGGGGAGGCCTGAATCAGGCGCCATGTGGCGAACGACGCGAAGACCGGTGGGCCACCCCGGAAGTCGCGTCAGGATGCTGAGTTGGATGTCCACCATCTCGCGCGACGGCGGGCCTGACTCGGTGAGCGCGGCGATCGTGGACTCGAGGGAGCCCCGGTCCTGAGCATCCAGCGGTTTTCGCGCTGCGGGATCGTGCGCCTCGAAGAAGGCGTCACGCAGCTGTGTGGCAAAGATCAAACGTTGTACTGCAGCCAGCATCGACGGTCCCGGGAGTCCTGGGAAAGGTCGATCAGTCGTGCCGGTGCCGGCGCAGTTCCGGCGCGCCGTGGCCAGGAGTCTTTCAGAAGCGCAGCGCGTCCAGCACCTCGGAGCGGAACTCGCGCTGGTACAGCACGTAGAGCACGCCGGCGGTGGACAGCGCCAGCGCCCAGGGCGAGAAGAACCAGGCCACGACGGGGAAGGCGAGGTAGTAGCCGCGCAGGCCGTCGTTGAAGGCCTCGGCCGCCATGCCGACGACGGCACCGGCACGGTCGGCGAACTGCTCGCGCGCCGCGCCTGCTGCCGTCCCCATCTGCGCGAACTGCGCCGCCTCCGGCGCGGACGCCACCAGCAGCGCGCCGAAGGTGTATTGCCGCATGCTCCAGGTGAAGCGGAAGAAGGCGTACACGAAGATGCCGGTCAGCAGCGCCAGCTTGATGTCGAACACCAGCGTGCTGGTCTTCACCGCGAAGGGCAACCCCAGCACCATGGCGCTGGTCTGTTCGCTGGCGCCCAGCGCGGCCAGCAGGCCGCCGATGATCAGGATGGTCGTGGAGGCGAAGAACGACGGGCTCGACAGCAGCGCCTGGCTGACCGCGCCGTCCAGCACCCGCATGTCGCGGTAGGTCAGCTGCAGCATCCAGTGGCGCCGCACGCGGTTGGTGATGGCCAGCAGCGAGCCGCGCCCGTCCGCATGGCGCTTGGAGAACTGCGCGTAGCCGATCCAGGCCACGAAATACAGGCCCAGCGATGCCCAGTCGAGCAGCGGCAACGCGGCCAGGAGTTGTCGGAGCGTTTGCATCGCGCCAGTGTAGGCGGGCCGCCGGGACGGGCCGCGGAGCACGACCGTTCAGACGGCGGGCTTGCGGCGCACCGCGCCAGACCCGACCGGGGGGCCGTCGTCGTCCTGCGCCAGGACGGCCACGTCGACGGTCGGCGCGCAGTCGGACCACCCCTCCAGCAGCGCCATGGCGCCTTGCAGCAGCGCCGCCGCCGCCGTTGCGGTCAGGCCGCGGACGACGGCGCCGATGAAGCGGCCTTCGGATTCAGCCTCGATCGTCGTCGGCAGATCGAAGCCGGTCGACTGGCAGTTCATGCAGTCATAGCGCCCCGTCTCGGGGTCGAACAGGATCTCGATCACATGCCGGGAAGTGGCGAGACGGGCGTAGGCCAGGGGGGCGGGATGCCGCGTGCTGCGGACGAGGATCCCGTGATCCTCGGGCCAGTCGTCCAGGCCCATCAGCAGTCGGATCAACGACGTCAGCCCGGCCGACGGCGCGACGCCGGCCCCTTCGGGGGCAATCAGGGCCATCGGAAAGGTCAAGGGGCCGGGCTTCATCGCAGTCTCCATCCGGCGGCGGCCCGTCGCGGCATGCGACGGGGCCCGCCCCGAGTGAAGCGGCGAAGTGAAGATGCCGGCCGTGGGGGTTCGCGTCCGCCCGGCAGACCGCCAAAGCCGGTCAGTCCGGGGGATCAGACCGGCAGGTCGAAGACCAGCACCTCGGCGTCCTGGCCCGCCTCGATCGTCACCTGCGCCTCCTTGGCGAGCTGGAGCGCGTCGCCGGTGCCCAGCGCCTCGCCGTTGACGCTGGCCTGGCCGCGCACGACATGCACGTAGGCGATCCGGTCCGCGGCGATCGGCAGCTCGGCCCGTTCATCCCCGTTGAACAGTCCAGCGTACAGCCGCGCATCCTGGTGAATGGACACGGAGCCCTGCGCCCCGTCCGGCGAGGCCACCAGACGCAGCTGGCCGCGCTTCTCGGCATCGGCGAAATGCTTCTGCTCGTAGCCCGGCTCGACGCCCTGGCGGTCCGGCATGATCCAGATCTGCAGGAAGTGGGTCTGCCCGTCCTTCGAGTGGTTGAACTCGCTGTGGCGCACGCCGGTGCCGGCGCTCATGCGCTGCACGTCGCCCGGACGGATCACGCCCGCATGGGCGCCGCCCGGCGTGCCGTTGCCCATGCTGTCCTGGTGCGCCAGCTCGCCGCTCAGCACGTAGCTGATGATCTCCATGTCGCGGTGGCCGTGCGTGCCGAAGCCCGTGCCGCCGGCGATGCGATCCTCGTTGATCACGCGCAGCGGACCGAAGCCCATCCGGCGCGGGTTGTGATAGTCCGCGAACGAGAAGCTGTGGAAGCTCTTCAGCCAGCCGTGGTCGGCGTAGCCGCGATCCGAGGACTTGATGACTTCACGCATGTCGATGCTCCTGGTGTTGCCCGCCGGTGTGTGGTGGAGGGCCTGCTGGTTGGCGATGGACTCACTGTAGGGAAGCAGGCCTCTCCCGAGGCGGAGGGGGCTTGAAGCCAGCGTTCAAATAAGATGAAGGGATGGCTCAACAAGACAAACGACGCGTGCTCACGCCGGAAGCGCTGGCGATGATGGACAGCATCGCGCGCAGCGGCAGCTTCGCCGCAGCGGCGCGGGAGATGGGCAAGGTGCCGTCGGCGCTGACCTATTCGGTGCGGCAGCTCGAGGATGCGCTGGACGTGCTGCTGTTCGACCGCAGTTCGCGCCAGGCGGTGCTGACCGCGGCGGGCCATGAGTTGCTGACCGAAGGGCGCCGGCTGCTGCAGGAGATGGACGCGGTCGCGAACCGGGTCAGGCGCGTCGCGACCGGGTGGGAGAGCGAACTGACCATTGCGTTCGACGACGCGATCGCGCGCCGCGCGATCTTCGATCTGATGGAGGCCTTCTACCTGCAGGCCGAGGACGGCAAGCCCCCGCCGACGCGCCTGAAGTTGCGCACCGAAGTGCTCTCCGGCACCTGGGAGGCGCTGATCTCGGGTCAGGCCGACCTGGCCATCGGCACCAGCGCGCAGCCGCCGGGGAGTTCGGTGGTCTGCGAGGTGCTGGGACCGATGGAGATGGTGTTCTGCGTGGCGCCGCACCACCCGTTGGCGGGATTCGAGGGGGTGCTGACTTCGGCCGAGATCGCCCGGCATCGCATCGTCGCGGTGGCGGACACGGCCCGCAACCTGGCGCCGATGACCGTCGGCGTGGTGCCCGGGCAGGAGGTGCTGACGGTGCCCTCGATGGCGATCAAGCTGGAGGCCATGCTGCGCGGCCTGGGCGTGGGCTCGCTGCCGACGCCGATGGTGCGGCGGCATGTGGACGCGGGACGGCTGGTCCAGAAGGAAACCTTCCAGGGCAAGCGGATTTCGCCCATGCACTATGCCTGGCGCAACACCAGCCAGCGACCGGCCAAGGCGCTGGCCTGGTGGCTGGAGCGGCTGAGGAGCGAGACGACCCGGCGCTCGCTGATCGAGCAGCACGAAGGGCTGTTGCTGTGACCCAGCCGGAGCGGGCCGGCGTCGGCCGCGTTGACGTCGGTCGCCTTGACGTGCGCCGCCTTGACGCGCGCGCCCTGTATGTCGGCCGCTTCGCGCCGTCGCCCACCGGGCCGCTGCATGAAGGCTCGCTGGTCGCCGCGCTGGCGAGCTGGCTCGATGCGCGTGCGCACGGCGGCCGCTGGCTGATCCGGATCGAGGACGTCGACCGGCCGCGCTGCCCGGCCGGCGCGGACGCGATGGTGCTGTCGCAGCTCGCCCGGGTGAGGCTGCTGCCGGACGAGCCGCCGGTCTGGCAGTCTAAGCGGGAGGCGGCCTATCGGGCCGCGCTGGACCGGTTGCAGGCCTCGGGATGGGCCTACCCCTGCGGCTGCTCGCGCAAGGACATCGCCGAGGCGATCGCGTCCCGGGGCCGACAGCGCGAACGGCATGGGGAACTCGTCTATCCGGGCACCTGCCGGCATGGCTTGAACGGCAAGCCGGCGCGCGCCTGGCGGCTGCGCAGCACGTCGACGGCGGACGGCGAGGGCGCGCTGCGGATCGCGTGGCGGGATCGCCGGCTGGGTGAACAGTCGCAGGACCTGACCGACGAGGTCGGAGACTTCGTGCTCCTGCGAGCCGACGGGCTCTGGGCGTATCAACTCGCGGTCGTGGTCGACGACGGCTGGCAGGGCGTCACCGACGTCGTGCGCGGCGAGGACCTCGCCGACAACACGCCCCGGCAGATCCGGCTGCAGGAAATGCTCGGCCTGCCGCGTCCCCGCTACCTGCACACGCCCCTGGTGCTGGGCGGGAACGGCGAAAAGCTCTCCAAGCAGAACGGCGCCCGGGCGCTGGACCTGGGCGACCCGCTTGCCGCATTGCGGCGCGCCGGCGCCCGCCTCGGGCTGCCGGCGCTGGAGGCGCGCACCATGCCCGAGTGGCTCGCGAGCGCCGCGGCGGCGTGGTCCGTACGGCAGGGCGGGGGTAGGGACCTTCCGCCGCTGGCATGATCACGCTTTTGCCTTTTGCTTCAGGGACGCGGACCGGCGTCCCCCTTTCAAGGAAAACTCGATGAAGACGACCGACAGCGGCCTGCAATACGACGACACCACCGCCGGCACCGGCGCGACCGCCCGCGCCGGCCAGGACGTGCAGGTGCATTACACCGGCTGGCTGTTCAAGGACGGCGAGAAGGGCACGAAGTTCGACTCCAGCAAGGACCGCGGCGAACCGTTCGAGTTCGAACTCGACGGCGGCATGGTCATCAAGGGCTGGGATGAAGGCGTGCAGGGCATGCAGGTCGGCGGCACGCGCGTGCTGGTGATCCCCCCGCAGCTCGGCTACGGCGCGCGCGGCGCCGGCGGCGTGATCCCGCCGAACGCGATGCTGATGTTCGAGGTGGAACTGCTGGGCGTGTCCGGCGGCGCCGAAGCGGTCGAGTTGAAGCAACTGTCGACCACCGCCAGCGGCCTGCAGTTCGAGGACGTCAAGGCAGGAGAGGGCGCCGTCGCCGAAGCCGGCAAGCGTGTCACCGTGCACTACACGGGCTGGCTCTACAAGGACGGCCAGCGCGGGCGCAAGTTCGACTCGTCCAAGGACCGTCGCGATCCGTTCCGCTTCCACCTCGGCGCCGGCGAAGTCATCAAGGGCTGGGATGAAGGCGTGCAGGGCATGAAGGTCGGCGGTACGCGCTTCCTCGTCATCCCGTCGGAACTGGGCTACGGCGCCTACGGCGCCGGCGGCGTGATCCCGCCGCACGCCACGCTGCTGTTCGAAGTGGAACTGCTGGCAGTCTGAGCGACCTTCAGGGCGCGAGCCGCTCGCGGATCCACTCGGCGCCGTCGCGGCCTTCGCGACGATAGACGAGCCGGTCGTGGAGCCGCGACCTGCGCCCCTGCCAGAACTCCCACCGCTCGGGCACGAGCCGGTAGCCGCCCCAGTGCGGCGGCCGGCTCGGGCTGAGCCCGTGCTGGGCGGCCGCCTTCGCGGCGTTGGCCACCAGCACGGCGCGCGAGGAGATCACCTGGCTCTGCGGCGAGGCCCACGCGCCCAGGCGCGAGTCCAGCGGCCGCGACGCGAAGTAGGCATCGGACTGCGCCGCGTCGACCTGCTCGACGACGCCTTCGATGCGGACCACCCGTTCCAGCTCCACCCAATGGAACTGCAGGGCGGCGAACGGATGCACCGCCAGCTCGCGGCCCTTGCGGCTGTCGTAGTTGGTGTACCAGACCAGGCCGCGATCCTCGATGTCCTTGATCAGCACGATCCGCGTGGACGGCCGGCCGTCCGCGCCGACGGTCGCCAGCGTCATCGCATTGGGTTCGGGCACCTGGGCATCCAGCGCCTGCTGGAACCATTCGCGGAACTGCCGCATCGGTTCGCCCGCGGCGTGCTGTTCATCGAGCTCGGCGCGCTCGTAGCTCTTTCGAAGGTCGGAAAGTTTGTCCATCCCCGGGAGTATCGGGCGAATCCTTAAGTAAAGCTCCCACCCTGGAAACTCCGGGTGGGAGCGCTTTCGAGCCGCAGGCATGCTTGGTCCCGTCGAGCCGCGCCGCAGAGCCGGCCCGGGAGGATCGGGACCCAACCAGAAGGAAGTTCGCATGAATCAGCGACGACCCGCCGTCGTCGTGCTCGCGGCAGGGCGCGGCCAGCGCTTTCGCGGCGAGGGCCACAAGCTGGAACAGGTCGTGAATGGAGACACCGTGCTGGCGCTGACCTTGCGCCAGACGATGGCGTCAGGCCTGCCGATGCTCGTGGTGACCTCGACCGCGTTGGCGCCTCTGGTCCGACGCCATGTGGCCTCGCGCGACATGCTGGTGCTGCCCGACCAGGACCGCCTCGGGCGCCCCGCGCCGCTGGGCATGGGGCATTCGATCGCGGCCGGCGTCGCCGCGACCGGGGATGCGCCCGGCTGGCTGATCCTGCCGGCCGACATGCCGATGGTGCGCTCCAGCACCTTGGCCGCGGTCGCGCAGGCCATCGCGCACGATCCGATCGCCTACGCGCAGCACCGCGGACGCCGCGGGCATCCGGTGGGCTTCAACGCGGAGCTCTTCTCCGAACTCGCCAGCCTGCAGGGCGACGAGGGCGCGCGGCGCCTGCTGGCGCGTTATCCGGCCCAGGCCGTGGAGGTCGACGATCCGGGCGTGCTCATCGACGTCGACACCGTCGAGGACCTGGAGCGGCTCGCCCACGACCCGCTCAAGCCGCGTCCCAGCGGCGAAGGACTGCGCACGCTGGGCTGAAGCCGGCCCGTTCAGCGCCCGTCCAGCGCCCGTTCAGAGCCCGTTCAGAGCCCGTTCAGAGCCCGTTCGACCGGGCCAGCGCCAGCTGGCGCTCCAACGCGCGGTCATGGATACCGTGCTCCCGCAGACAGGTCACCGCACGCTGCAGGTAATCGAGCGTCGTGCCGTAGCGACCGCGCGCGTGCCGCAGGATGTGCAGCAGCCGGTCGTCCGCGAGGTCGCCCGCCCAGCCCGGACTGCGTCGCGACAGCGTGAAGGCCAGCGCCTTGCGCGTGCCCAGGCCGTCGGCGCACTGGCAGTCCAGCCACCGCGGCACGTAGGTCCCGACCACCATCTCCCGCAGCCACAACCGGCGCAGCGTCGCTTCGCTGTCCTTGGGCTCGACGCGATAGACCAGTCCCCGGCAGCTCCCGCCGGACAACAGCGTCATCACGAGCCCCGGCTGCTCGTTGCTGCCGCGATTCACCAGCGAGCGCAGCCGCAGCGCGCGGTGATACCCCTGGACCCTCGCCACCAAGGTCTGCGCAGGGTCAAAACCAGGGTTCCACATCAGTGAGCCATAAGCGAACATCATCAGGCCGTGCTCGCGGTCCCACGTGCGTTCGGCCACCTCCAGCAGGCGCTGGCTGTGGGCGGGGAGGTCTTCCAATCGGGCTTCGGCGAGGGGGTCGGCGATCATGGGACAGATGCTGCCATAGCGTGGGAACGTGGCATGCCGCCACATGGTGGCTCCCGGGACGTTTCTGTAACCAGCTTGTACCCGGGAAAGGCTTGTTGGAGAGCCATTGGACCTCCCGGGCGTGTAATATGGTTACCAATCTAACCCTGGCCGAGTTACATCGGCAGTCGGCATGAACAAGACCATTCTGGAGGTCACCGCGCGGATCAAGGCGCGCAGCGCCGCGTCGCGCGAGCGCTATCTGGACCTGATCGAGCGCATGGCGGGCCGGCAGCGCGGCGTGCAACGCCTGGGCTGCGCGAACGTGGCGCACGCGGTGGCCGCGATGCCGGCCAACGACAAGCTGCGCATCGTGGCCGAGAAGGCGCCCCATCTGGGCATCGTGACGGCCTACAACGACATGTTGTCGGCGCACCAGCCCTACGAGGGCTACCCCGCGCTCATCCGCGACGAGGTGCACCGCCTGGGCGCGACCGCGCAGGTCGCCGGCGGCGTGCCGGCGATGTGCGACGGCGTCACGCAGGGCACGCCGGGCATGGAGCTCAGCCTGTTCTCGCGCGACACGATCGCGATGGGCACGGCGGTGGCGCTGTCGCACGACGTGTTCGACGCGGCGCTGCTGCTGGGCATCTGCGACAAGATCGTGCCGGGCCTGCTGATCGGCGCGCTGCACTTCGGGCATCTGCCCTGCGTGTTCGTGCCGGCGGGGCCGATGAGCTCGGGCCTGTCCAACAACGACAAGGCCAAGGTGCGCGAGCTCTACGCGCAGGGCAAGGTCGGCCGCGACGAGCTGCTGCAGGCCGAATCCCAGGCCTACCACGGTGCGGGCACCTGCACGTTCTACGGCACGGCCAACAGCAACCAGATGCTGCTGGAGGCGATGGGCCTGCACGTGCCCGGGGCGGCCTTCGTGCATCCGCACGACGGCCTGCGCGAGGCGCTCACCCGCGAGGCGGTGCGCCAGGCGCTGAGGATCATCCCGCAGCGCGACTACACGCCGATCGGCCGCATGGTCGACGAGCGCAGCATCGTCAACGCGATGGCCGCGCTGCTGGCCACGGGCGGCTCGACCAACCACCTGATCCACTGGGTCGCGGTGGCACGTGCGGCGGGCATCCTGATCGACTGGAGCGACTTCTCCGAGCTCTCGGGCGTGGTGCCGCTGCTGGCGCGCGTGTACCCGAACGGCAGCGCCGACGTGAACCAGTTCCAGGCCGCGGGCGGCCCGGGCTTCGTGATCAAGGAACTGGTCGGCGCGGGACTGATGCACGGCGACGTGCTGACCTCGGTGTCGGGCCAGAACCTGAGCGCCTTCGGCCGCCTGCCGCATCGCGCGGAAGACGGCAGCGTCAGCTGGACGGACCTGCCCGCGAAGAGCAACGACGACAGCGTGGTGCGCACGGTCGCGGCGCCGTTCTCGCCGACCGGCGGGCTCAAGCTGCTGGCGGGCAACCTGGGCCGCGCGGTGATCAAGGTGTCCGCGGTGCCGGAGGACCGCCATACGGTCGAGGCGCCGGCACGCATCTTCGACAGCCAGGAAGCGATGCAGGCCGCATTCAAGGCCGGCGAGCTGGAACGCGACGTGGTCGTCGTGGTCCGCTTCCAGGGGCCGCAGGCCAACGGCATGCCGGAGTTGCACAAGCTGACGCCGCCGCTGGCGGTGCTGCAGGGCAAGGGCTTCAAGGTGGCGCTGGTGACGGACGGCCGCATGAGCGGCGCGTCGGGCAAGGTGCCGGCGGCGATCCACGTCAGTCCCGAGGCGCTGGCCGGCGGTCCGCTGGCCAGACTGCGCGACGGCGACCTGGTGCGCGTGTGCGCGAACACCGGTGTGCTGAGCGCGCTGGTGCCGGCCGACGAATGGGATCGCCGCGAACTGGCGCAGATCACCGCCGATGCGGTGATCGAGAACGGCGCCGGCATGGGCCGGGAGCTGTTCGCCGGCATGCGGCGCAACGTCACCACGGCGGAAGAGGGCGCGATCAGCTGGCTGTGAGGCTGCGCTGGCGCCCACCGATTTGGACTGAGAGGACATTCACATGACTGCCATCAAGGACACCCTGAGCCTGGCCGAACACGGCCCGGTCATTCCGGTCATCGTCATCGAGCGCGTCGAGGACGCGGTGCCGCTGGCCCGCGCGCTGTTGGCGGGCGGCGTGAAGGTGCTGGAGGTGACGCTGCGCACGCCGGTGGCGCTGGAAGCGATCGCCGCCATCGCGCGCGAGGTCCCGGAGGCGCTGGTCGGCGCGGGCACGCTGCGCACCTCGGCCGACGCCATCGCCGCCAAGAAGGCCGGCGCGAGCTTCGCCGTCAGCCCCGGCTTCACGATGGACGTGGCGGGCGCCTGCGCGGCGCATTTCCTGCCGCTGCTGCCGGGCGTGTCGACGGCCAGCGAAGTGATGATGGCCAGCGACGCCGGTTATCGCTTCCTCAAGCTGTTCCCGGCCACGGCGGTCGGCGGCACCAACCTCCTGAAGGCGCTGGCGGGGCCGTTCCCGGACGTCGTGTTCTGTCCGACTGGCGGCATCACGGTGCAGACGGCGCCGGACTTCCTGTCGCTTCCGAACGTGAAGGTCTGCGGGGGCTCCTGGCTGACGCCCGCGGATGCCGTGAAGGCGGGGGATTGGGCCCGCATCACGCAACTCGCCAAGGAAGCCGGCGCGCTGCGCCGCTGAATGAGCCGCTGAACGATCCCCGGACCGGGGCGTTCAGCGCTTCGGCGGGTCGAACACCAGGCAGGTCGTGCTGGCGTGCGCATACAGCTTGCCGTCATGGCCGACCAGATCGGCTTCGGCGGTGGCCATCTGGCGGCCGACGTGCCGCACGCGCCCGATGGCGCGCACGACCGGCACCTTGTCGTTGAGCGCGCGGACGAGGTTGATTTTCAGTTCGAGCGTCGTGTAGGCGCGGCCGACGTCCATCGTCGTGTGGACGGCGCAACCCAGCGCCGAATCCAGCAGCGTCGCGTACCAGCCGCCGTGCACCGAGCCCATCGGGTTGTAGTGCCGGAACTTGGGCGTGCCCTGGAAGATCACCTCGCCCCTGGCGGCGCGCAGCAGCGTGAAGTCCAGCGTCTGCGCGATCGGCGGCGGCGGGAGCCGGCCGTCCAGCATCGCCACCATCTGTTCGAGTCCGGTCATGCCGGCGATTTCCGCCATCGTGGCCACGCCGGGTTCCGGACGGATCCTTGCGCGGACCTCCCGCTCCTCCGCCTGCCATTGAGCCAGCGCCTCGTCATGCGAAACGGAAGACGAGAGGGTGGGCGAAGGGGTCAGTGCTGCGCTCATCAGAATGTCCTGTGCGGGTGAATCCGGCCCGATCGCCGTGAATGCTTGTGGCTGCAATGGTTGCAGCTACAATCATTTGCTGTCAAGCCTACTGGCGACACCTTGAGAGACCATTCCAGATGAGTGCTTCCGGTTCTGCGTCGAAGACCGCGTCCGCGCGGGGCCAGACCCTGGCGCAGGCGGAGCCGATCTCGCCCAGGGGCTGCACCAATTTCAAGCTGCGTCAGGTGACGCGGCTGGTGTCCAACCACTGCGAGGCGCAGTTCGCCGAATCCGGCCTGACGACGACGCAGTACGCGCTGCTGTCGCACATCGTGGTACTGGGGCCGATCCAGCCGAGCGAGCTTGCGCGGCGCATGGACATCGATCTCTCGACCTTGTCTCGCAATGTGCAGCCGCTACAGGCGCAGGGTCTGGTGGAGACGCTGCCGGGCGCGGACGCGCGCAGCCGTCAGCTGCAGGCGACGGAGCAGGGCCATGCGCGGCGACAGCAGATGAAGTCGACCTGGAAGCGTGCCCAGCTCTCGCTCAATGCGCGTCTGGGCGACGAGCGCGTGCAGCGTCTGCACGCGTTGCTGGACGAATGTGCCGTGCTGATGCGCGGCGAGGTCGCGCCGGACTGACCGGTCCGGTCGCTGCGTCGATCGTTCAGTCGATGGTGACGATCACCGGCGCGTGGTCGCTGGGCTTGGGCAGCTTGCGCATCGCGCGGTCGATCGTGCAGCCCGTGACCCGGGCCTTCAGCGCCGCGCTCACGAGGATGTGATCGATGCGCAGCCCCTTGTTTTTCTGGAAGCCCAGCATCCGGTAGTCCCACCAGCTGTAGCTCTTGGGCGGCTGCTCGAACATGCGGTAGGCGTCGGTCAGTCCCAGGTCGAGCAGCGCCTGGAAGTGGGCGCGTTCCTGCGGCGAGGTGTGCGTCTGCCCGACGAAGGCGGCCGGGTCGTAGCAGTCGCGGTCCTCGGGGGCGATGTTGAAGTCGCCCATCAGCACCAGGTTCTCGTGCTGCTGCAGCTCGGTGGCGAGCCAGGCGCGCAGTCCGTCCAGCCAAGCCATCTTGTAGACGAACTTGTCGCTGTCCAGCGCCTGACCGTTCGGGAAATAGCCGCCGATCACGCGGACGTCGCCGACCGTCCCGGCGATCAGCCGCGCCTGCTCGTCGGCGTAGCCGGTGATGTTCTTCACCACGTCCTTGGCGGGCGTCTTGCTGAGCAGGGCCACGCCGTTGTAGGTCTTCTGACCGAACCACTGCACCTGATAACCGGCCTCGCCGATCTCCAGCGTCGGGAACTTGTCGTCGGTGAGTTTGGTCTCCTGCAGCACGAGCGCGTCGACCGGATGGGCGGCCAGCCACTCCAGCAGCTGCGGCAGGCGCACGGCCAGGGAGTTGACGTTCCAGGTGGCGAATTTCATGATTTTTTAACCGATTGATTTTATTGAAGTTGAAACGGTACAAAACGGTAGCTTGGGTGGTAGCTGGCGACCTCCGGCGCATCGTATCGATTCATGGCACCGCTCGTGCCAGAAGCGTCTGCTGAGCTCGGTGCGCACAGGGAAATCTGATGGCGTCATCGTGCGATGCGGTTGCGACAGCGATCGCGACGTCATCCGCCGCTACGCAGCCGGCGAGTGCGCTCGGTAGCCGGGGGGAGACGTCGCCCGGCTGAGCCCCGTGAAATCAGGGCATAGTCGCGGGTCTTTCCAGCGCCAGCCCCCATGTCCCTTTACCGCTTTCGCCAACTGACTATCGCGGATAAGGCCCGATGGCTGGGCGCAGTGCTGGCAGCGATCATCGCCATCGCACTGCGCGCATTTCTGCAGCCCACGCTGGGCGACGAACTGCCCTTCATCATCGCTGCGCCGGTCTCCTTGTTCTGTGCGCTCATGTGGGGCGCTGGCCCAGGGGCCCTGGCGGCGCTGCTCTGTCTGGTGGGCACGTTGCTTCCCACGATTCCCCCGGACGTACTGAACCGCGATGGCGCAGTCAAGGTGGTCGGCTTCACGCTGATCCTGGGCCTGTCCTGTGTCCTCGTGGCTCGGGTGAATGCTCTGCGGCGCCTGACGGTCAGTGGCGGAGCGGTGCCGGATATGCCGCTGGTCCGCTGGCTCAACGCAGCACTGTTCGGTGCAGTGCTGCTGCCGGCGACAGCATTCGTGCTCGTGGGCTGGTGAACCTATGAAAAAGCCCTGCAGGCGTCCCACGAGACCGTCCTGCGACGTGCAGACCTGGTGTACGAGCATGCGCGGCGCACCTTCGATGTTGCGGAAAAGCTGACGCTGGAGGCTGCTTCGCTGACCTCGGGGGACGACGACAGGATTCGTCGACACGAGGGCGATGCGCGACAGCGGTTGAGTGACATGCTGCTCGGGGTGCCGTCCGTGGTGAACCTCAACGTGTGGGACGCCGAGGCGGTACCCGTGGTGCGGAGCGACCGCGCCATCGACCCTGGCGTCACGGTCGTCGATCGCAGCTACTTCATCAGGCAGTCCACGCAGGATCGCGGATTCGACCTCAGTGAGGTGTTGAAGGGCCGTCAGACGGGGAGGGAGCTGTTCAACCTCACGCACCGTCGGCCGGCTCCCGATGGAAGCTTCAAGGGCATCGTGGCTGTCTCCTTGAATCCCGAGTATTTCCGAGAGTACTACCGTGCCATCGTGGCCCAGAACTCGGACGTGGAGGCCATCGGCCTGGTGCGCACGGACGGCGCGTTCTTGGCGCGCTGGCCACTTCCCGCGCAAGGGACCACGCACGTGGCGTCGGATTCTCCGTCGCTGGATCGCATTCGGCAGGGGGAGTCGGCGGGCGTGGTCTACGGCAGCGTGGACGGCGAACACCGCGTGGCGGCCTTTCGTCGCATCGAGGAACTGCCCGTCTACGTGGTGGTGAGTTTCAGTCAGGCTGCCCTGATGTCGGGCTGGGTACGGACCATGGGGATCGTCGGCGCGATGGCGCTGCCCATCACGCTCTTGCTGATCGCTGTCACGGCGATTGCACGCCGGCGTGTGCAACTGGAGCAGCAGGCCCAACTCGAACTCCATGAGCAGACCCGGCTGCGCGCCGCCAGCGAGAAGAGCGTGCTCGAGGCTCACCGGCGCGAGACGCTGTCGACGTTGACGGCCGGTGTCGCTCACGATTTCAACAACCTGCTCGCGATCCTGAGCAACAGTCTCCACATTCAGAATGTCAGACATCCCGAGCACGCTGCGGAGTCGCAGAACGCCGCGATGCGGCGGGCCGTTCAGAGCGGCACCCGTCTGACACGCCAGTTGCTGTCTCTCACGCGGCGCCAGACGCTGCGGCCCGAGATCATCGACTTGCGGACGTGGCTGCCGGAGATGGAGGAGCTGCTACGCACCACCCTGGGACGCGGCATCGCGCTGAGCGTGAACGTCGCGCCCCTTGTGCCGCCGGTCTTGGTGGATGCGGCTGAGCTGGAGTTGGCTCTGGTCAACTTGGCGGTGAACGCGAAGCATGCGCAGCCTCACGGAGGTGTTTTCGCCGTCAACGCTGACTGGATCCTCAAGGACGGCGAAAAGCTCGTCACTTTGTGCGCGCGCGACGAGGGCCACGGCATTCCCGCGGACATCCTGGGCCGTGTGAGCGAGCCGTTCTTCACGACCAAGGAGCCTGGCTCAGGATCCGGCCTGGGCTTGAACCAGGTTCGGGGCGTCGCGGAAGCCGCCGGTGGGCAGCTGCATATCGAGAGCGAGGTCGGGCAGGGCACGATGGTCAAACTGATCTTGCCTGTAGCCAAGGTCGGCGGTGGCGACTCTGACGGAGCCGAGGGATCTGTCGGAACTGACGTCGCTAGCGGGGTTGACGATTCGAAGCTTGTGTCCGTGGTGGCACCCGCGCACAAATTCAACGGCCATGTCCTGGTGGCAGAAGATAACGACGACGTCGCGGCCGTGACGATCGCGCTCATGGCGAGTCTGGGGCTGAAGGTCACCAGGGCGGTCAACTCCGATGATGCGTTGCGCGTGTTGAGGACGCCCCAGTTGGGAGACGACATCGGCTTCTTGCTGACCGACGCCGTCATGCCCGGCGCGATGGGCGGGGTTGAACTGGCCATGACGATGCGCGCCGAACGACCGGGGCTGCCGGTGACGGTGATCACCGGCTACGCCGAGAATGTGCAGGCTGCGCTCGACGCCAAGCTCGACGTCGTGCACAAGCCCTTGGCGCTGGACGATCTGATTGCTCGCTTGAAAGTGGCGTTCCCAGCGGCTTGAGGTGGCCGCCGCTGCACGCCTTGCAGGTGACGGGTGCCGGCCAGAAGGCGATGCCGTCGCGCGGCGTCCGTTCTTCGAGGCAGACTCGTAACTGATGCTGCGCGCGTCGCACCTGTCCCTTGACCGAACCCAACGGCATGGCGAGCGCCTGAGCGATGGCGGTCTGCGGCATGTCACGGACATAGGCCAGCGCCAGGATCTGGCGCTGCGTCGGTTGCTGCCCGCCGGCACCGATCGCGACGAGCTCATCGACTTCCTGTGGCTGCTGACGATTCCGGATCAGTGGATCCGTCTGACGCAGAACGCGGGCTGGTCCCAGGAGCGCTACGCCGCATGGCTGGAAGCGAGCGCGGTGCTGGCGCTGTGGGGGCGATCAGACCGGCCGGACTGAAGACGAAGCCGTCGGCGCCTATCACCAGCATCGGCAGCGACGGCGCGGCCTTGTCGGGCGGCGCCGCGGTCGCGGCGGCATCGAGCAGCTTGCTGGCGTCGATCAGAGCACGACCCCTCGATGCGCGTGGCGCGGCGTGAGCAGTCCCGTCACGGTGTCGATTGCATCGTGATTGGCGTAGGCGTTGCGCAGCGCGCGCGCGCCCGCCAGGGCGGTCGCCGAGTCGACGACCGATCGCACGGTCTCCCGCAGCGCGTCGCTGCTGGGCAGGCTGGAGGTCAGGTGCGCCCCCGCCTGCGCCTGGGCCACGTAGCGGCCGACCTCGTGCGCCGGACCGCTGTCCGCGGCCACGATCACGGGAACGCCGTGCGCGAGCGTGTGCTGCACGTCGTCGAAATCGCCGTTGCTGATCACGACGTCGACGAAGGGGAGCAGGGCCGCCAGCGGCAGGTTCGCTGCGGCGCGGGCGTGATCGGGCAGCGGACCGAAGCGTGCCGCGTCCCAGTCCACCGCCACGACGATCAGCACCGGGACGTGCCTGAGCGCGTGCAGGCTGGCGCGCGTGAGCCTGTCCAGATCGCCGCCCACCGTCGGTCCCGGCGTCACCAGCACCACGGGGCGGGCCGTGTCCAGGTCCGGCCACCAGGGCGGCAGGCCGTCGTCGCCCCGGTCGCCGCAGGTCGGCGGGATGTGTCCGACGAAGGTCACGCCGTGCGCCGTGCCGCGGGCGGGACGCTCCATGGCGCTGATGCTCAGTTGCAGGAAGCAGTCCGGCAGGGTGGTCACGCCGCTGAGCAGCAGCGGCGCGGCCGTCGTGGCGCCGCACTGCGACAGCACGCGGTCGAGATCGGCCTGCAGATCGACCAGCGATGCGGCGTCGACGGTCGGCCAGGGCAGCGGCGTCACGCCCAAGGCCAGCTCGCTGCCGAAGCGACGGCCTTCGGCTCCGAGGTGCAGCGGCCATGCGCCCAGGAACATCGTGTCGTGCACGAGCACGGGAAGTTCGGGCTCGGGCGCCATGCCGGCGATGCGGGTCAGCAGCGCCTGCAGCGCCGCGTGCTGATCGGCGATCGGATCGATGTGGCGCTCACGGAGTCCGGCGCACAGGGATGGCAGGTCGTCGTCGGACGGCCGGCGGTCGACGACCTCCGCGGCGAGCCGCGCGTCCGGCCCGCCGGGTGAACCGGTGCAGCCCATCGGCACGAACACGACGCCCGCGCGTTCGACAAGATCGCGGAAGTCGGGGGCGGCCAGGAAGTAGACGCGCCGGCCGCGACGGGCCAGCGACGCGGCGACGGCGAGCAGCGGACGCACGGCCGAAACGGCCGGCGTGCTGGCGAAGATCACGGTGGCCATGGGGATCTCAGAGCTCCGCGATCTGGGCGGCGTCGACGGAGCGGTCGCGCCGGCCGTGGATGAAGACGGTCGGCAGCTGTTCGCGCGTGGCGTGGATGACGACCGGAGCCAGCGTGACGACGGCGGCGCGATCCTGCCGGTCCAGGCGCTCCTGACGCAGCCCGTGGGCGGACGCGATGCCGATGAACAGGGCGGACGCGGTGGCGGCGGCGACGAGCAGCGCCTTGAAGGAATGAGGCGCATGCAGGCGCAGCGCGGGGGCGATCGGGGCGAGGGGCGGGTTGAGGTTCATCGGGGTCTCCTTGACGTGGTGGTGCCCGTTGACTGGCACTTGTCGTCTCGTGAGCCCCGGGTCGGGGCATGCGGCACCGGGGTGGCGCATCGAGACCTGGAGACTTACGCCGAACCGGTGCGGACGGATGTCGGCGAACCCGCAACAGGATGAAACGCCTCGGTGGGAGCGCGGAGAAGTCCCGTCAGAGCTGCTCCGCAGGCGCCACGGCCTTCGCATCCACGAGCGGGGTGCCCTTGAACACCCGGGCGACGATCTCCTCGGTCACAAGCAGTTCTGCGGCGGGGGTCAGGTTTTTCGCGATCTCGATGGGTTTAGGGTCCGCGAATGCCAGGCCGATCTCGACTGACTTGAGCGTGACATCCAACGCCACCCATCGCTTGCCATCCGTGAGCGGCTGCAGGCTCAAGATCAGTTCCTGGAGTCTGGCGATGTGCGTCGCGGCGGCATCGCTGCGCTCCTGGAGGCCGATGGCGGAGGTGAGCAGCAGATGGATCTGCCGCTCCAGGAGCTTTTCCTCGAATTTCAGATTCGCCTCGACCCGGCGGCGCTCCACATCGCCGGATTTCCGCTTGGCCGCGTACTGGAGGATCTCGGCACCCAGTTGGGGGAGCTCCCGCAGCCCGCCTTCCATCCGCTGCGCCAGACGGGTCGCATCGCGGTTGATGTCCAGTCGTTTTCCCTTGGCCGCCTGCAGAAGCTCGATGGCACGCTTGATCGTGGTGGCGCCGAACTTTCCGCCTTCGAGTCCGGTCAAGGAATTCAGTGCGACCTTCGCGGCTTCTCCCGCAGCCTGCCCGCCGCGCAAGGCCCCGGCTTGTCGGTACTTCTCCATCAATGCCTCCGCGGAGGTCTGCGCTTCCTCGATCGTCTTCTCCATCTCCTCGAAGATCAGCGCCGTGTTGTTGATGAGCTTGACGCCGGACTTGATGGCACCGTAGATCGCGGGGATGGCGATGGGACCGGCGAACGGCGCGGTCGCCAGCATCGCCACGCCGATGATGAGCCCGCTCGCCGGGACGAGGATCGAGAAGCGTTCCCTCCAGTGGAAACTGCGGAGCGCCTTCTTGTCCATGGCGATGGTTGACAGGAAGGCCAGGACGGCGTCCGCGGCCTTCTTCTCGAATCGCGTCTCTAGGGTCTTGAGCTCGTTCAGGAACTCTGCGTTCCAAACGGGCAACTGACCGGCGATCTCGTTGGCGAGACCTTCCTCGACGTACTCCAGGACCTTGGTGTTGGCGTCCAGCAAGGCCTGATGGATCTCGTCGACGTACTTCTCTTTCAAAGCGTCGAGCTTGCGGTCCAGCAGTGCCAGGTTCAGCGGATTCTTGAAGGTCTCCACCTGCTTCTTGTCGAGCTCGAGCGCAACTTCCAGCGGCAGCTCGTCCGGGAGGTGGATGGCCTCGAGCTTGCGGGCGCCGGCGAGTCTGGCGCCCAGGTCGTAGGAGAACAGATAGACCTTGGTCTTGGCGGTATCGGTGACTTTCGTGTGGAGCATGGTGATCGGGCGTTGAGAGAGTGGGGGCCGGGCGTTGAGAGAGTGGTGCCGGGCGAGCGGGCAGCGAAGTGGAAGCGAGTGGCGGAGATTCAACGTCCGTCCCGCGACGGTCCGACGAACCGGCCCTCCTTGTGCGAATAGGTCCAGCGCAGGTACTCCTTGAGCATGCTCAGCGCCGGCTTGGCGCCGGCATCCTGGTAGTGATAGAGCTCGGCCTCGCCGGATTCCGGGTCCCAGCGGCCCATCACGTAGAAGTCCTGCGTCTTCGTCTTGATCTCCGCGGCGGACAACCAGACGTCGCGCGCCTGCGCGTTCAGCTTGTTGTCCTTCTTGAACAGCTCGAGCGCCTTCTTGCCGACGACGTCGTCGTGCGCCTGCAGCTTGACCGTCCACACGTCGCAGCTCACCTTGACGGCGATCTGCTGGACGCCTCGATAGACGGTCGGATAGGCCTTGCCGCCGTTGGCCTTGTTGAGCAGCGCCGCGGGCGACATGTCCACCACGGAACTGGTCGTGACGCGGTTGCTCTTGAATCGCTCCACGGCCCAGTCGAAGGCGAACTGCCGACTCACGTTCTGCTTGATGTGGTCGTCGTAGAACTTGTCCTCGACCTTCCTGAACCTGACCGGCCTGCGGCCGCACCAGAGCAGGAAGGCCTGGTCCGCGTCGAGCTGCCGGGACTCATCGGGTTTCGGGGCTTTCGCCTTCAACCGCTCCAGCTTCTCGTAGGTGTCCGTGACGAGCGCCGACAGGTCCTGGGCGAAGGACTCCTTGAGGAAGGCGACCTGGCGGGTCTCGAAGAGCGCCAGCAGCTTGTCCCATTGCCGCTCGTCGAAATCGGGCCGCGCGACCTTCCTCGCGTAGTCGACGAAGTTGGCGTCGATCTTCTTGCGGATCTGCGCGTCGAAGGCGGATTGAAACTTCGCCGGCGCGACGCCGGTGTAGGTCTCGAACTGCTGCTCCTTGAGGTGCTTGTAGGCCTCGGGATCGGCAGCCTTCAGGGCGATCACCGCCTCGTCGATCTGCTTGGGGAAAGGAAACTCCAGGTCCGCGGCGATGTCGACGTCGCGCTGGAAGCGCTTGGGCTTGACCTTGTCCGGGAATGCGTAGGAGAAGCTGACCTTGTATTTCATGGGGACGTCCTGGAGGGAAGGGAATGTCCGTCGCGCAACTCGGCGACGAGCGGGCCCGCCTCGGGGACGGTGTCCTGGAGACGGTCGAGGAAGGTCGGACGATCGACCGCGCCGCGCGCGGCCTGCTGCACCATCAGCCGCGCGATCGGGCCGAGCTGCACGGCGAGCGCTTCGGTGATCGCGCGCAGATAGGTGTCGCTGAGCGCGTCGGCCGCGTCCTCGCTGCGAGCGGCATCGACCGGCGTGGCGGCCGAAGCCGAAGCCGGCGCCTGCTGCGCCGGAAACGCATCGACCAGGATCGTGCGACGCACGGTGCCCGATGCGGAGGAACCGCGGTCGGCGTCGACGAGGGCGCCGCTGGCCGCCGCCGCGGCGAGCGCCGCGGTGGTGGCGATGAACTGCTCGCGCTCCGGCGCGTCCGCGATGTGCCGCGCGAGCGAGCGCGACAGGTCCTCGACGCTGCCGCTGCGCGCGAGGTCCCTGGACACGAGGTGCTTCGCCAGCGGGCCGATGTGGGTCGCCAGCGCGCGCTCGACCCGGGACACCATCGTGGCATCGAGCACGCCGGCCGGGCGGGCGGCCGACGAGCCGGTGGATCCGGTGGATCCCGTCGAGCCTGTCACCGCACCGCCCGGTCCCGCGCGCGAGGGCATCGCCAGGGTCGGCGCGAAGGCGGTGCCCGCGGGACGCGTCAGCAGCAGCGTGCGATCGTCGGCGCCGTCCGCGGCCGCCTGCGAAGGCGCCGCGAGCTCCGCCAGCGCCGCGCGCATCGCCGCCGCATCGGCGAACCGGTCCCGCGGCTCGCGGGCCATCGCGCGGCGCACGATCGCGTCGATGCCGGTCGGCAGCTCGCCCGGACGCAGCGCACTCGGCGTCGGCGGCTCCTGGTGGAGCGTCTGGTACATCACCGCCTCGGGCGCGCCGCTGAAGGGCATGCGGCCGGACGCGAGCCGGTACAGCAGCACGCCGCAGGCGAAGAGGTCGGCGCGTTGATCGATGGGGCCGCCGAGGTACTGCTCCGGCGCCATGTAGCCCGGCGTGCCGATCTGCGAGGCCGCCTGCGTCAGGTGGCGGTCGGCGATGCGCGCGATGCCGAAGTCGGTCAGCTTGACGCGGCCGTCGCGCGTGATGAGCAGGTTGCCCGGCTTGATGTCGCGGTGCCAGACGCCTTGGCCGTGCGCGCAGGCCAGCGCGTCCAGCAACTGGTCCATCACGCCCAGCGACCACGCCAGCGGCGGCGTGGGCATCTCGCGCTTGAGCACCTGGTCGAGCCCGCGCCCGTCGACAAGCTCCATGACGAGGAAGGCGTAGCCCCCCAGGCTCGCGCCGAGGCTGCCGCGCGGACCCGCGATGGCGACCTGCGCCGGCGCGACCTCGCCGAAATCGTGGATGGTGACGACGCCCGGATGGGCGATGCGGCCGACGGCGCGCGCCTCGTTGCGGAAGCGCGCGGCGAGGGAGTCCTCGCGGGACGCGTCCTCGGCGATGTCCTCGACATGACGGCGGATGACCTTCACCGCCACCTCGCGCTGGATGTGCGGATCGAAGGCGCGGTACACCACGCCCATCGCGCCTTCGCCCAGCCGTCCGCGGACGAGGTACTTGCCGATGCGCGACGGCAGTCCCGCCGTCGCGCCGGTCGCCGGGCCCGCCGCAGGCCCGGCGGGAGTTCCTGCGGGAGTTGCGGCGGGCGCGGGCGCGCCGTGGTGGTCCGTCATGCGCCGCGCTCCAGCATCGCCATGGCCTGGTCCAGGCTGCGGCGCATGCGGCCGAAGGACGCGGCCAGCACGCCGATCTCGTCGTCCGAGCGGACCTCGAAGTCGGGCGCGTCCTCGCCCAGCGAGACGCGGTCGGCGATCTGCGCCAGGCGCGTCACCGGCCGGATCACCAGGTGCCACAGCATCAGGTTGAGCGCCGCGCCGGTCAGCACGAAGGCCGCCGTCAGCGCGCCCATCACCAGCCAGAAGGTCTGCGAGGCCTGCTTCAGCGGCAGCACCATCGGCACGGTGACGACCTCCGCGCCCAGCGTCTCGTTGAGGCGCCAGCCGAAGCCGTTGGACGGGCCGTAGCGCGCCACCAGCGTCGCCGGCGCGGTCTGCGGCGAGGCGTGGCAGCCCAGGCAGGCCGCGTTGGAGATGCGGATCGGCTTGGCGATGTAGAGCGCCTCGCCGCCGGGGATCTCGCGGCGGCCGACGAATTCGGTGAGCGTGGGCCGGCGGGCGAATTGCGCGATCACGTCCTCCTCCCAGCCCACCGCGCGGTTGCGCGGGTTGGTGGGGTTGAGCATCGCGGCCTTGTAGCTGTAGTCCTCGTAGGCCTTGGACAACGTGGCCAGCACCTCGTGGGCCGAGAACGCCGGCACCGCCTCGGGCACGAAGCGCTCGCGCAGCTGGCCCTCCAGCAGCGGGCGGACGTGCTCCGCGGTGTAGCGGTTGACCGCGCTGGCGCTCTGCATCAGCAGACGCGCGCGGTCGGCGACCTGCTCCTGCGCGCTGGCCTGCAGCCACTGGCGTGCCAGGACGCCCGTCACGATCAGGCCCACGACGAACACCGCCAGGAAGATCACGTTGAACTTCAGCAGCAGGCTCAGGTGGGGCAGTCGGTACCAGGGCAGGGCACGCGTTCCCGGCTGGGTCCGTGATCCGGAACGTGTGCCCGGGCGGGTTCCGGTGCGTCCGGACGATGTGTCGATGCGGCTCATGGGTGCTGTCTCGGCAGGGGGTCATGGCGATTGCGCCGACCGTGGCGGCCGATGCAATCGCATTCATGAAGACCTACGGAGACGGCCGCCGCATGGACGCAGCCGCGATGGAAACTTTTGTAACGCCGCCGGGGCATCGCCCGGCGAACGCTCGCCGGCGCTTACTCCAGCGACTTCAGCAACGCGGCCAGCTCCGCGTCCATCTCGTCCTCGGCCGCGGCAGGCGCCGGTTCCTCGGACGGCGTGGCGCTCGTGTCCGCGTCGACCGCCGAAGCGTCTCCCGCCGCAGACTCGGCATGCAGGCGGTCCAGCAGCGCCTCCAGGGCGTCGTCGGTGCCGAGCGCGCCACCCTCGGCGGCCTCTGGCGACGACTCAGGCGACGGACTCGTCGCGCCCTGCGGTGCCAGGCCTTGATCCGTGCTTTGCGTCGCGCCTTGCGCATCGGCTTGCGCCGTGTCGACGCCCGTCTTCAAGACCGGCTTGGGCCCGGTCCGCGACAAGGCCGTGCCGTCGACGGCGGCGAGACCGAGTACCCGCAGCGCCGGCTCGTTGCGCGCGGCCATCAACGCCTGCACGCCGTAGTCGCGCAGGGTGACCGCCATGTCGGCGCGGATCAGGCGGTCCGTGCAGGGCAGGGCGACCTGGTCGCCGTCGGCGTCCCGCACGACGTGCAGCGGCCGGTCGCGCAGCATCAGGTCGCCGCCGCGGTGCCAGGCCAGCAGCGCCACCAGCGCCGGATGGCCCCAGCACATCGAGCGCAGCCCCAGGCGCGGATCGAATTCCTCGAAGTCGAACGCGGCGATCCGTTCGGTCGCTCGCCCGTAGACGTGGCGCAGCTGGAAGCGCGGCCCGGCCAGGCACAGGAAGCCGGCTTCCGGTCGCGCCTGCAGTGCGGCGAAGGCTGCGCGCACGGGCTTCTCCGGCGGGTGCCGGCGATCCGCCAGCGCATCGGTCGACATCGCGGTGAACAGCGGCGCGCCGGCGTGCGCGGCGATCCGGGCCAGGCGCGCCAGCCGGGCCAGATCCGCCGGCGTCGCGTCGTGGTCGTGCAGGCAGGCGATCGCGGCATAGCCGCCGTCCGCGTCCTCCGACGGGCGTTGGACCAGCCACGCATACAGCGCGGTCTGCGCGAGGTCCCCGGCGCCCTCCAGGTCGGCCGCGAGCGCTTCGGCGCCCAGGTCGAACAGATGGGCCTCGAGCGCCGCGCCGGGGCCGAGCTCGCGCACGACCAGGTCGACGCCCCGCCAGGCGGATTCCAGCCGCCGCAGCTCGGGATGCATCATCACCGCGCGCAGCGCGTCGGGCGTCGCGCTGCCGCGCGGGAACTGGCGGAGCAGCTCGTCGGGATGCAGGTCGTCGAGCGCGGTGATGCTCAGCGCGACGGTCTTGCCGTCCGGCAGCGCGACGTCCACCCTCAAGTCGGCCTGTGCGATCACGTCGTCGAAGGTGTCGAAATCGATCCGGCGAGGGCGACGCGCGGACAGCGCGCCACCGCCGTCGCCGTCGCCGAAGTCGCCGATCAGCGCGATGCGCAGCGGCCGACGCGCGTTCCAGGTGGGGACGGTGGCGTCCAGGCGTCCGGCATCGAGCTCGGCGCCGATCACATCGTCATTCAAGGGGGCGGTCATCGGAATCTCCGGAATCGTTGGTAAGGCGGGAGGGCGCGGCGATCAGTCGTGCGAAGGCGCTGCCGACGGGCAGTCCGGGATGTCGGCGCCAGGCCGTCGCGTCGCCGGCCGACACCGGCGACGCGGCCCAGCAGGTGCGCCCCGGCGGCAGACGGCCTGGTGTGACGGCGGCGAGGTCCGCATGCAGCGGCGCGATGTCGTCGAGCAGGCTCAGCGACTCCTCCAACTGCGCGATCGACCAGGCCTCGGTCACCGCGAGGCAGAGCACGGATTCGAGGCCGGACAGCCACTCGTGCGCGGCGGGTGCCATCGGCGACGCCATCGCCCGCAGCGCGATCAGCGGGAAGCGCCGCCCGACGCGGTCGCGCGAGGCCAGCAGCACGCCGCACAGGGGGCCGCTCCAGGGACCCTGGTCGGCCAGCACACCGGCGGCCCATGCGAAGCGCCAACGCGGCGCATGGTCGTAAGCGGTCAGCCAGGCATCGGGCGCCTCCTCGATGCGCTGCGCGAGTCCCCCCGAGAGCCAGGCGTCCAGGCGCTCGACCGTGTCGAGGTCCAGTCGACGGTGCGCGAAGTCGCCGATCGCGGGCAGCTTGCCGAACCACGCGATCGACATCAGAGGCCCTCCGGGCATCGGAAGGCGCCGAACTCGCGCAGGCGCAGCGGATGCACCGCGCTGCCGGCGATCAGTTCCAGGCGGGCCTTGCGGCCGTCGATGGTCACGGTGACGCTCATGCGCTCGGGACTGCCGTCCGCGGCGACCTCGTGCTGCTGGATCAGGCGCAGCAGCGCCCAGGGGCCGTCGAAGGTCTGCGTCGCGGAGTTGTTGAAGGACAGCTTGATCTGCGAGCCGGTGCGGCCCGGCACCGTCAGCGTCTGCGGTGCGGACTCGGGGCCCTTGAACCGCAACGGCTGGCCGTCGACCTCCAGGCGCAGTTCGCGCGATCCGGTCAGCTCCGCGACCCGCACCGTGACGCTGGCCGCCGGCGCGCGGGCGCCGCCCTTGAAGAAGGCGTCGCGCACGCGCGCGGCGCGCTGGAACTCGACCAGTCCCGCGCCGCCGCCCGGCTTGCGGCCGTCCGGCAGCGGGCGGAAGCTCCACGGCGAGCTGCCGGTGTCCACCAGCGAAGCCAGGCGACGCTGGAAGAAGTCGTCCATCAGTCCGCCCGGGCCCATCAGCTGGCCCAGGTCGTCGGGCAGCACGTCGGCGCGCGCCGTCGAGGTGAAGGGGAAACGACCGGCCACGGTGCGGGCGCAGAAGTCCGTCACCGGGCGCAGGTCGCTGGACAGGCCCAAGCGCTCGGCCACGCGCCCCTGGCTGGCGCCGACGTCGGACAGCGCCTCCAGCAGGCCGCGCACCGGCTCCGGCTGCAGGCCGGCCGCGGCGCGGGCCGCGCCGACCGCCGGGCCCACCGGGGGCGGCGCGCTGCGGCTCTTCTGCGCGGCGTCGATCGCGGCCAGTTGCAGCAGCAGTTCGTTGAACAGGCGACCGGCCTCGTCGATGGGCGCGGGCTGGCCGGCGACCAGCCGCTGCAGCGCGGCGAAGTGCCCGTTGACGGCGGCCTCGGCGCTGCCCGCGAGGGCGAGCTCCGCCGGGGAACGCTTGGCCGCTTTTGCGGCCTCCGCGGCATCGGGACCCAGGCGGGTCTCGCGCGAGGCGGCGCGCATCAGCGTCGGCAGCGGCGAGTCCGGCGAGGCCAGCACGCGCGCCACCGCCAGTCCGCGGTCCAGCGAATCCACGCGGACCGGCTTCAGATCGCCGATCAGGCTGTCCCAGTTCCGGATGTAGTTCTGTCCGTACAGCACGCCCACGCGGCGCA
This sequence comes from Mitsuaria sp. CC2, assembly GCF_048957715.1. Classification (NCBI taxonomy): domain Bacteria; kingdom Pseudomonadati; phylum Pseudomonadota; class Betaproteobacteria; order Burkholderiales; family Sphaerotilaceae; genus Roseateles; species Mitsuaria sp. CC2. Next base: position 154,150 of record NZ_JARVXN010000007.1, read on the forward strand.
GCGCATCGAGGAAGGCGGCGTCGGACACGTCGGTCCTTGCGGGCGCTGACGTCGAGCCCGAAGGGACGCTCGCATTTGCGTTTGCGGTCGTGGTCGTGGTCGTGGTCGGCGCAGGCGTCAGCACCCAGCGCTCTTCTTCGAGCAGCAGGCGCGTCTGCCGGGGCGCGTCGGCCAGGAAGAGCCGGCCGTATCCGGAACGCGTGTACAGCGCCGGCACGCCGCGCGTGAAGGGCTGGCCGCTGGCGCGCTGGAATACCTGCGCGACGGCGGGGCCCACGGCGGAGGCGACGGTGAACTCCGGCACGTCCGCGACCGCCGGCTGGCGCTGCATGCGCGACAGCACGCGCTGCTCCAGCGGGAAGGCCGCGAGCTGCTCGCGCACCCGCGCCACCAGCGCGTCGTCGCGCGGCGCGACGGGCGCGGGCACGCCCTGCGCCAGCGCGGCGCGCAGGTGGTGCTCGAAGGAAGCGCGCTGCGTGGAGCCGGCGGGCCCGGCCAGAGCCTCGTCCTCGTCCTGCAGCACCCAGTCGATGAGCCAGGGTCCGTCGAAGCGCTGCGGCGCGTGCAGCATCAGGTAGCCCTTGAGCGCGTCGTACTGCTGCGCCGGGCGCGCGGGATCGGCGGCCCGCAGGCGTTCCTCCAGCCGGCGCGCCACGCGCGGCAGCAGCGCGTGCTCCAGCAGGTGGCCGTAGCCGATGCGCATGCCGGCCTGCAGCAGGTCGCCCTGGTACAGCCCCAGCGTGTTGAGCGTCGGCGGATCGCCGATCTCGAAGTCCGCCGGTCTCGGCGCCGCCTCGACGCTGTCGAGCACCGGGAGCAGGCGACGCGTGCCGGCGGCGGCGTCGTCCGCGGCCAAGGCCTTCACGTCGGCGCTCAACGCGGGCAGGCGCGCCGCCACCTCGTCGACGTAGGCGCGGTTGCGCATCGTCGACACCGTCCAGCCGGCCAGCACCGCGACCGCGCCCAGCCCCAACGCGGCGAAGGCGAGCCGGCGCAGGCGACGTCGGGCCGCCGCGGCGCGGGGACTGGCGCCGACCAGGTCCTGCTCGGCGAAGACCACGTCGCGCAGCACGCCGGTCAGGAAGTAGCTGCGGCCCTTGCCCGGGGCTCCAGTCGCTGAGCCGCCTGCGCCGCCCGCGACGTCCGCGCGGGGCGACGCCGTCGCGATGCCGAAGCGGCGCGACAGCGTGCCCAGCACGCGGTCGATGGGCGTGCCTTCCTGCGTCGCGCTGGTGAAGTAGACGCCGCGCGGCAGCGTCGTCGCGCGCTCGCCCGCCGGCGTGGCGAAGACCTCGCCGAGGAAATGTCCCAGCAGGTCGCGCAGTCCGGCGAACTGCGTCGGGAACGCGAACATCGCGGCCCGACGCGCGAGGTCGGGCTGCTGCTCCAGGCGCGTGGGCAACTGCGCCCGCAGCCGTTCGGACAGGGCGTCGAAGCCGGCGAGGAACGCGGCCGGAAGCCCCGCGTCGGTGCCCGCGGATTGCCCGTGCGCGTGACCGCCATGAGCACCGCTCTGGCCGCCGTCGGCGGCCGGGAACGGGAAGCCCCAGATCTGTTCGCGCTCCTCGCGCCCCATGGCCGCGAAGCTGTCGTCGAAGCCGGCCAGCAGGTCGCACTTGGTCACCAGCACGTAGACCGGCGCCTGCACGCCGAGCCGGTCGTGCAGTTCCTCCAGCCGCGCGCGCAGCCGCCGCGCATGGTCGGCGCGTTCCTCGGCGTCCTGCAGCAGCAGGTCCTGCACGTTGACGGTCAGCAGCACGCCGTTGATGGGACGGCGCGGGCGCGTGGCGCGCAGCAGCGCGAGGAACTTGCCCCAGCCCTGCGCGTCCGCCGCCGCGTCCGACTGCTGCAGCGCGTAGCGGCCCGCGGTGTCGATCAGGATGGCCTGGTCGGTGAACCACCAGTCGCAATGCCGCGTGCCGCCGACGCCGCGCACCGTGCCCTGGCCGAGCTGGCCCGCGAGCGGGAAGTTCAGCCCGGCGTTGGTCAGCGCGGTCGTCTTGCCGGAGCCCGGCGCGCCGATGAACAGGTACCAGGGCAGCGCATACAGGTTGCGGCGCCGCGACCAGGGCCAGCGCCGGCCGCGCCGCGCGCTCTGGTCCATCAGCTGCAGCGCCTGCGCGAAGCGTTGGGTCAGCGCTTGCGTTTCGCTTGCGGATCTGCGTTCGGCCGCGCCGGCCTCGCCTTCGCGCAGGCCGTTCAGCAGCGAACGCTCGGCCCGGCGGCGGCGCCAGGCCTGCCATCCGAAGACCAGGGCCGCGGCGACGAGCATCGCGGCGATCGCGGCGACGCGCGCGGCCGGCGTGTCCAGCGGACGCGCGTCGCCGATGCCGACCAGCGGGCCGGCCCACCAGATCAGCGCGCTCAGCGCGGCCAGCGCGATCAGGGCTTGCGTGCGGCCGTGCAGCAGCACGGCCAGGAATTTCTCTTCTCGGTTCATGGCGGCTACGGGGTCAGGGGGTCGGCTGTTTCACCCAGAGGGTGATCACGACGCGGCGGTTGCGGGCGCGCCCGGCGGGCGTGGCGTTGTCGGCCACGGGCTCGGCCTCCGCGCGGCCTTCGGCGCGCAGGCGCGTCGCCGGCACGCGTTCGGCCAGGCCGTCGCGGACCGACTCCGCGCGCGCCTGCGACAGGTGCCAGTTGGAGGGGAAACGCGCCGTGCGGATGGGCGCGCTGTCCGTGTGGCCGGTGATCAGCACCTGGCCCGGCAGCGGGCGCAGCGCCTCGGCGATGCGCGTCAGCAGCGGGCGCAGCGAGGGATCCAGGCTGGCGCTGCCGGCGTCGAAGAAGCGGTCGCCGGTCATGACGATCACGGAGCGGTCGGCCAGGTCGGTGACGGTCACCAGGCCGGCGGCGATCTCCGGCTGGAGGAATCCGGCCAGGCGCGGCGCCTCGGCCGCGGGCGGGGCGGCGCGGGCCAGCGCCGGCGCGTCCAGCGCGGCCAGCGTCGCGAACACCGGCTGGGTGCGGTCCGACAGCGCCAGCCGCAGTCCGCCGAAACTCAGTGCGAGCACCGCGACGGTCACGGCGGCGACCAGCCAGACGGAGACGCCGTCCCGCAACCGCGAGGCGGCGTTGCCGGCCTCGGCGCGCGGCACGCCGACGGGCGACAGCGCCGTCGGCACCGCTTCGGCGCGACTGGTGAGCAGCTCGTGAATCCGGTGGCGCAGATGGCGCACCTGCGCCGCGCCCTGGTCGGCCACGCGATAGCGGCCCTCGAAACCGAGCGCCAGCGCCAGGTACATCAGCTGCAGCAGATCGCGGTTGGCGGCGACGTCGGTCGCCAGCTTCTGCATCAGGCGGAAGACCTTCTCGCCGCCCCAGGTCTCGTCGTGGAACTGGACCAGCAGGTTGTTGCCCGCCCAGACGCCGTTGCCGCCCCAGGGCGTCGAGGCGGCGGCTTCGTCCAGCACCGTGCAGAGCACGTAGCGCGCGGCGAGCACGCGGTCGCGCGTCACGCCCAGGCGCGCGGCGGTCTGCTCGAAGCGGCGCAGGCCGTCGGCCAGCGCGCTCTTGAGCGCGGCCGGATCCTCCTGCCGCGCCGATTGACGCAGCCGCGGCGCGGCGGCCAGCAGCGGCTGCGCCGCCGCGATCAGCGGCTCGAGGCCGGCGTCGGGCCGCGCGTCGAAGCTCAGGGGTTCCGCGTCGCGCCAGACGCCCGGTCCTGCGGCCGGCGGCGCGGACGACGCCCCGCGGCCGTCCGCCGACGGCTGCCGTGCCGCATCGAGCGCCGCGAAGGGGTCGCGGCCGTCAAGGTCGAGGTGGGGGCCGAGGCCGATGTCGAGATCTCGGTTCATGCGCGCACCGCCCAGAGCTCGAGTTCGAGACCGGGGAACTCGCCCCCGATGTGCACGGCCAGTCCGCCGGACTGGGCGAGCTGACGCCATTGGTCGCTGTCGCGGGTGTCCAGCTCGAAGTAATGGAAGCCCGCGTGGAAGGGGATCTGGCGCGGCGCCACCGGCAGCGCGCGCAGCGCCACGCCGGGCAGCTGCAGGTTCACCAGGTCGCGGATGTGCTCGACGGTGCCGATCTTGGCCTGCGACGGCAGGCGCGCGCGCAGCGACTCGGCCGCCATGCGCGCGGAGGCCGCCAGCACGAACTGGGCGCTGCGCTGGAGTTCCACATCGGGCACCAGCGCGACGCGCACGCCGTGCTTGCGTTCCTGCAGCGCGATGGGGATGGCGCCCTGTTCCAGCACGATGGACAGCGCCTGGCGCAGGATGGCCATCAGCGGCGGGAAGCACAGGGCGGGCTCGTCGTGGTCGTAGGCCGGCAGCGGCTGGGGGCGGCGCGAATCGCCGAACACAGCCAGGTCGCCCGCCAGCGCGACCATCGCCGCGTGGACCTCGCGCGGATGCAGCAGCCCGCCGGACAGGCGCTGCGCGAGCAGCGGCTCGTGGCGGTTGATCGCGCCCAGCAGCAGGTAGTCGGCGATCTCGCCGACGCCGGCGCGGCCGGGCTCCGTCAGCCGGGCGGCGAGGGCGTCACCGCGCTGCTTGAGCAGCCCGTGCAGTTCCCGCATCCAGCGCAGCAGCGGCTCGCTGCGCAAGGCGTCCAGCGTCGGCGGCACGTAGCTGGCATCCAGCACCACCTGCTGGTCGACGCGACGCTCGGCGACGCGGCACACGCCCAGCACGGCCTGACCCTCGCCGCAGTCGCGCGCCAGCATCAGCCGCAGATGGGGCCGGCCCAGCTGCAGCCGCGCCGCGCGCGGCGCATGGGCGTTGTCGTCGGGCACGTCCGCCTCGTGGGCCCGGTAGCGCGGCGCCATCGCGCCGGCCGCGCCCTCGGCGTCGGTCTGCGCGACGCCGGGACGCGGCAGCGAGACCGCCAGCACCACCAGCTCGTCGCGCGCGTCCGCCGGCACGTCGAGCGCGGCCGGGGCCGGATCGTCGCCGGGCAGGTCGATGGCCAGGCCGTCGGGCAGCAGGCCGTGACCCGACTGCAGCGCGATCTTGCCCAGCGCCAGCGCGCCGCCGTCGAGCTGCAGCGACAGCCAGCCGCGGGCGTGCGGCGTCACGGCCGTCAGGCGGGCCAGGTGTTGCGCGGCCTGGTGGCGGTCGTGCTGCTGGAAGTGTTGCGGCTGGAGGAACATGCCCTCCGTCCAGATGACTTTGTGGTGCCAGGTCATGAGCGGTGTGAGGTGGACGGGGTGGCCGGGACGACCGTCACGGGGCGAAGATGACGGGACGGACATCGCGGGAGATGCCAGGACATACGGGGGCCGCGTCCGGACGGATGCGGCCGCGGGCGCCGGAACTCAGCGCCCGGCCTGCCGAAGCGTTTCGAAATGTTCCTCGTAGGCGGCGCGGAAGGCCTGGGCGAAGGCCGCCTGGAAGGCCTCGTCCGCCTCCTGGCCGAGGCGCTCGTACTCGTCGACGAAGCGTTCCCACAGGGCGGCCTTGCGGTTCATCGGGAGCGCCTTGTCGAGCAGCGAGGGCGCGCGCAGCCGTTCGGCCATGCGCTCGGGGGCCAGGCGGCGCAGCACGCGGGATGACGCGCCCTGCATGCCCGCGACCAGGCCGACCTGGTGCGCGCGCAGGTCGTCGACCGCGTCGCGCATCGCGGCGCGGGGCGCCAGGAAACCGGACACGGTGGGCTGCAGCAAGTGGCGCAGGGCGACGTCCACGTTGGGCGAGAACTTCAGCGGGTTGTTGTCCCGCGTGGCGATCATGGTGGCGGCGGCCTGCACCTCGCGCTTGAGCGTGGCGCGGGCGTGGAGCATGTCCACGGTGCCGGCGACGGCGTCGCGCAGCAGCTCGCCGATCAGCAGCGCCAGGTCCGGCGTCAGCGCCGGCAACTGGTCGCGCGGCAGGCCGAGGCCCTGCGCGAGCGCGGCGGCCACCTCGTCCGTGGCGGCGAGGGGCGGTTGCTGCGAGGTGGCAGGAGCAGGTGCAGGTGCAGCGCCGGGCGGCGAAGCCGACGAGGAGACTGGCGAAAAAGGAGGCGCGAGCGCAACAGGTGAGGCCGTCGGGGTGGGCCGGGTCGGCGGGACCGGCCGTTCCAACGTCAGTTCGTCGAGCGCGTCCGTCGGCGCGGCCTTGGGATGAAAGGCCTGGCGCCAGTCGTCGGCGTGCGCGTCCGCTCTGGTGACGCTGCCGAGCGGATCACCCAGCGGATCGCCGAACGCATCGCCGAGCGGGTCGCCCAAGGGGCCGCCCTCGTCGATGCCGAACATGGATTCGAGCGCCCGACGCTCCGGTCGGACATCGAGGTCCGCGGCGGGCATGGGGAGAGTCGCCGGCGCAGCGGCCCGCGAGGGTGGGGGAGCCGGACCCAGGCCGAGCGGGTCGTTCCCCGCGTCGTTCCAGGCGTCGAGATCGCCGAACGCGGCGAAGGGATCGATGGCGGGGGAGGGCTGCGGTTCGCGAGGCACGTGCGCGGGGATCGCCGGGCGGATGATGCGGTCGACCTCGTCGACGCCAGCGTGACCGGCAAGACCGCCGGTGCCCGCCAGCCCGGTGCGGCCGGGACCGCCGACACGTCCGCGCAGGTCCAGCACCGTCGGCGCGTCGGCGTCCGGACTGGTTCCCTGCAGCGCGCGCAGGTCGACGCGCAGCGTGTAGGCGCCGAGTTGCACGCGGTCGTCGTTCGCGAGTTCCCGGGAGGGGCCGTCGACCAGCGGCTCGCCGTTGAGCAGCACGGGGTTGCTGCCGCGATCCAGCAGCACATAGGCGCCGCGACGGAAGACCACTTGCGCGTGCACGCGCGAGATGGTGCGGCCCGGGTCCGGCAGGACCAGCAGGTTGGAGTCGGCGCGGCCGATGGTGCCGCCCAGCTCGTCGAAGCGGGCGGACAGGGCCGGCGCGCCGGGGCCGTTGACGACGGTCAAGGTCAGCATGGGGAGGTCCTTCTGTGGGAAGTGGAGGGGTCCGGAGCGAACGCGGGTCAGCGCAGTCCGTGCAGTCGGTCGTCGATCCAGGCCAGCCGCAGCGGCAGGGACCACGCGTGGCGGCCGTCGCGCGAGCGCGCCTCGAGCGCGGGACCGCCCGCGCGGCGCAGGCAGCTCAGCAGCCGGCCGTCGGCGTCGGGCCACAGGACGAAGTCCTCGTCCGAGGGCCAGGCCCAGGACCAGGGGCGGCCGTCCGGCGCGGCGCGGAGGTGGTCGAGGAACGCGGCCTGCGCCGTGCGCACGTCGCCGCCGTAGGCCACGGCGCACTCCTCGATCGCCAGGCACGTCAGCGCGAACCAGCCGTCGGCGACGCCGCGGCGGAACTCGAGCACGCGCTCCCGCGCGCACTGCAGCGCGCGGGCGCGCATGGCGTCCTGCGATGCCACGGGCAGAGACGGCGCGTCGAGCCAGCGCCAGCGCGGGAAGTCGATCGGCAGGTCCACGTCGACATCGATGTCGACGGGCGTCTGCATCGTCCAGTCGGCGCGGGCGAGCACCCGGTCGCCGGTGCCGGCAAGGCGGAGTTCCACGACGGCGCTCGCCGGTGTGGCGTCGATGGCAGCTTCCGTGTCACCGTCGACGCCGTTCAGCGAGGCTGGGTCGACGCGCAACGTCAGCCGATTGACGCCGCGCAGCAGGAACTCGTGCACGGGGAGGGCGGTCGCGCCGGACGCGGTCACTCGCGCGAGTGCGACGCCGTTCAACGCGGCTTCCGCCGCGCAGTCGTTCGTCCGCAGATGCAGGGTCAGCAGGCGCTTCATGCGTCGCACCGCCAGTCGAAGAGGGTCAGCGCGGGCAGCCAGTCCAGCATCTGCTCGCGTCGGCCGGACCAGGGGGCGCTGAGCCCGACCCGGACGACGACGGGTTCGAGCGCTGCGGTGAACGCCCATTCGAGGCCGTTGCCCCGCGCCGAAGGTCGAAGGCCGACGCCGCCGACCAGAGCCGGCGGCTTGCCCGCCCAGTCGATGTCGGAGACGAATGCGCCCGTGGCGCTCGCCAGCGGCTCGAACGTCAGGCGCAGCGGCAGGCGCATCGGCACCCAGGGGAGCACGGCGGGGTCGGCGTCGTGGGACCACGGCAGATCCCAGTCACGGTGGAAATCCGCCAGCGCCGGATCGTCGACGACGTCGATGCGGACACGCGCACGCGCTCCGGCGATGTCGACGACACCGTGCCACGACAGGTCCCAGCGGCACAGGATTCCCTGCAGGTGACCGGTCATGTGCATCGTCGGGGCGAGGTCCAGCGAGGCGCCCGCGCGATAGCCCCAGGCGACGCCGCTCTCCGCGGCCAGCAGCGCGGGGCGCGCGGCGATACGCGTCGACGAGACGGCCTCGGCCGACCGCCAGCGCTCGCCGAGCCGGTCGATCGCCTCGGCGATCCCACGGTCCAGCGCCGCGAAGCCCGCCCGCCACGAACCAGGATCCAGCACCCGGCCGTCGGACTCGACCCGCACCCGGGTCTGCAAGGGTGCCGGTGTCGGTGCGGCACCGCCGTCCTGTCCGGAGCGGGCCCAGACCAGCAACCGCTGCTCGTCGGGCAAGGTGATGAGCCAGCTGTCGGCCTTGCCATCGCCGCCGTTGCCGTTGCCGTTGCCGTTGCTTCTGTTGTGACCATCGGCGCTCCGGTCGTCGGCCGTCCAATCGATCGACAGCCGCGCGAACTGTTGCGGCGCGGATGCCGCGATGCCCGGCGGCAGCAAGGCGGGCACCGCCAGCGGATGCTCGATGTCGAGCGTCGCGCCGCGCTCGCGTCGCGTCGGCCCGGTCATGCCCATCAGGGTGAGGGTGGTGGAGGCCTTGTCCTGCGTCTCCTGCACCTGCGGTCCCTGCACCTGCGGTCCCTGCACCTGCGCGCGCCAGCTCGCCACGGCGGCGCCGTCGGACGGTGCCAGCGCGTGGAGCCGCTCCGGCAGGGCGACCCCGTCCGTGGAGCGCCAGAGCGGGTCCTCGTCCTGCGAGCCCGACACGATGCGCCAACCGTCGGCGTCGTGGACGTAACGCCGCGGCGCGCGCGCGGCCGCGGGGCGGCTCAGCCCCACGCGCACCTCGGGGGTCTCGCTCATCGCGCACCGCCGTTCGGTCCGAGCGGATCCACGTGCGCCGGCATCGCGTCCGGCGCCGTGGGCGTGGCGGGCACGCCGGGCACGGCTGGAATCGCGGGCAGGGGCGGCGTGCCCGAGAACAGCTTGATCTGCGGCCCGAAGATCGAGACGCCCTCCATCCCGATGGTGATGAAGGACAGGCCCACGCGCAGGCTGAGGGTCGCCTGCGCTTCCAGCGTCAACGCCATCGCCTGGACGCTGACCTGGCCGGTCGCCGTCACGCGCGCGCCCTGGCCGAGCGCGACCTGCACCGGCCCGTCGGCGTCGATGGACACGGGCCCGCCGGCCTTCAGCGTCAGACCCCCCGCGATCGAGGCGTCCACCTTGCCGCCGACGCCGACCCGGAGGTCCGCGCCCAGCGTCGCGTGCGTGTCGCCCGCCAGTTTCAGCCGCGTGTCCTTCTCCACCGCGACCGACAGTCCGCCGCCGACCTGCAGGCCCGCATCGCGTCCGATGTCCGTGCGCGCATCGCGCTTGACCGTGTCGACCTGGTCCCGGCCGACCCAGTGATGCAGGTCGCGCTCCGCCTTCATCCACAGGTGCTCGGCGCCGCGCGCGTCCTCGAAGCGCAGTTCGTTGCCGCTGTCGGGCGCGCCGTTCCTGCTGGACCGCGTGCGCACGCCGCTCACCGTGGCGTGCGCGGGCAGCGCATACGGCGCCGGCTGCGCGCCGTTGTAGACCCGGCCGGTGACGACGGGCCGATCCGGCCAGCCGTCGAGGAACTCGACGATGACCTCGTCCCCGACGCGCGGCAGCGCCACCATGCCGAAGCCCTTGCCGGCCCACGGATGGCTGACCCGCACCCAGCAGGAGCTGCGCTCGTCGCGTCGTCCGAGCCGGTCCCAGTGGAACTGCACCTTCACGCGGCCGTGGCGGTCGACGTGGATCTCCTCGCCCGCCGGGCCGGTGACCACGGCCGTCTGCGGGCCTTGCACGCGCGGCAGCCACGCCGCCGGCGGCGGCTGGTAGTCGACGGTCGCGGGCACGGCGGCGAACCGGCACACATAGCTGGTGCTGCGCGCGTCGCCGTTGGCCTCGTAGCCGGCGAACTCCATGTCGGCGATCGCGCCGGTCACCAGCCATTTCCCGGCGTCGTCATGGCCGGCGAAGTCGAAGGTCTGGCCCACGCTCAGCGAGCGGTACGGCGTCGTGCCCTGCGCCACCACCGCCTGGCTCTCGAAGCGGTCGACCTGCCGGCGCATGCGCGCCGTCCCGGCCGTGCGCTTGGGCCCGAGGTCCCCCGCCATGGCCAGGTCGTCGTGCCCGCCCGGATAGACGTGGCGCTCGAGGCGCCCCGCGGTGAGGCCGACGGGCCGGCGCGTCGCGTCGCGCCGGAGGTCGGCGTTGGGCAGCTCGGCCGCGAAGTCCGTGGCCGTCGCGCTCAGCGGCTGCAGCGACTGCGCGCGGGTCCATTGCAGGATCACGTCCTCGCGCAGCATCGTTTCGCCCTGCGCCTCGTTCCAGCGCAGCGGCACCGGTGCCGGGCGATGGCTGGACGGCGAGTCGCACAGCACCAGCACGTGACGCTCGCGCTCATGGCGGAAGAAGAAGTAGAGGCCTTCGTCCTCCATCAGCCGGGCGACGAAGTTGAAGTCGCTCTCGTTGTACTGGACCGTGCAGGGCCGGCGCGCGAAGCTGGCGTTGCGCAACCGCTTCTCGACCGGTCCGGCGCCGGGGTAGGCGGCGAAGACCTCGTCCAGGATCTCCAGCACCGTGCGGTCCTGGAAGATGCGGCAGTCCGCGCCCAGCGTGAGCTGCCACAGCCACGGTCGCAGGTGCACGCGGTAGATGTCGAAGCGTCCGAGGTAGCCGCCGCGCTCGACGTGGGTGACCAGCCCGTGCAGGAAACGCTCCGTGTCGTCGTCCTGGCGCAGGCCCACCGCCGCCGGCTGGCCGAGCAGCTTGTCCGCGGCCAGCGGCGCCTTCTGGCTGGACCGCAGCAGCTCCAGGCGCAGCTCGGGCAGCCGGCCGAGTTCCTCGCGCCATTGCAGGCGGCGGAAGAGCAGTTCCTCGCCGGCGAGCGGGCCGAGGAAGCGCGCCTCGTTCGGCGCGGTGGACAGCGGCGTGGCCGCGGTCGGCGCGCCGCTGGCGGCGGACGGCGTGGCGGTCGGGGACGGCACGTGAAGCGCGGGCTCGATGGGCGCGGCAAGGGTCACGGCAAGCTCCTCAGTCGAAGGCGTAGGTGAAGGCGCCCTGGGCGGCGCCCACGCGGATCGCGCTCAGCGCAGGCGTCGACGTCGCGCCGTCCGCGAGCCGGCTCAGCAGTTCCAGCGAGATGCGCGGCAGCACGGTGTCGGAGAGCACGCGGTCGATGACGCGGCCGCCCGACTCCGGCTGGTCGCAGCGCGCCATCAGCGCCGCGACGAAGTCGGGATCGAAGTTCACCGCAACGCCGTGGCGCTCCATCACGCGGTGCTGGATGCGCGCCAGCCGCTGGCGGGCGATGCGCCCCATCAGCTCGGGCGACAGCGGGCGGTAGGGCACCGTCACCATGCGGCCCAGCAGGGCCGCCGGGAACACGCGCAGCAGCGGCGCCTGCAGCGCCTGCGCCAGCGCGTCGGGCTCGGGCGTGAGCGCCTCGTCCGCGCACAGGCGCATGAGCAGCTCGCTGCCGACGTTGGAGGTCAGCAGGATCACCGTGTTGCGGAAGTCGACGGACCGGCCTTCGCCGTCCTCCATCCGGCCCTTGTCGAAGACCTGGAAGAACAGCTCGTGCACGTCGGGGTGGGCCTTCTCGATCTCGTCGAGCAGCACGATCGAATACGGCCGGCGGCGCACCGCCTCGGTCAGCACGCCGCCCTGGCCGTAGCCGACGTAGCCGGGCGGCGCGCCCTTGAGCGTGGAGACGGTGTGCGCCTCCTGGAACTCGCTCATGTTGATGGTGATGACGTTCTGCTCGCCGCCGTACATCGCCTCGGCCAGCGCGAGCGCCGTCTCGGTCTTGCCCACGCCGGAGGTGCCGCACAGCAGGAAGACGCCCAGCGGCTTGTCCGGATCCTGCAGGCCGGCCCGCGCGGTCTGCAGGCGGCGCGCGATCATGTCCAGCGCCGGCTGCTGGCCCAGCACGCGGCTGCCCAGGGTCTCGCCCAGGCGCAGCACGCCGTCGCGCTCGTCGGCGACCATGCGCCCGACCGGCACGCCGGTCCACGCGGCCACGACCGCCGCCACCGCCTGCGCGTCCACCACCGGCAGCACCAGCGGCGACTCGCCCTGCAGCGTCGACAGCGCGGCCTGCGCCTGGCGCAGATCGGCGATCGCCTCTGGGCTGCGCGACGGGGACCTCAGGTCCTCGCGCATCGCGAGCAGGCGGGTGACGGCCACGCGTTCCTCGTCCCAGCGCATGCTCAGCGACATGAGTTCGGACGAGGTCTCCTCGCGCCGTCGGGCGAGTGTTTCGAGGCGCTCGGCGACCTCGCCGCCCAGGGCGGCTTCGCGCTCCAGGATGTCGGTCTCCAGGGCCATGACCTCCAGGCGGCGTCGCGCGTCCTCGACGGCCGCCGGCGTTGCGTGCTGGCTGACCGCGACGCGCGCGCAGGCCGTGTCCAGCAGCGCGACCGCCTTGTCGGGCAGGTGCCGCGCGGGGATGTAGCGCTGCGACAGCCGCACCGCCGCCTGCAGCGCCTCGTCGGTCAGTTCGACGCGGTGATGCGCCTCCAGCCCGGCCACCAGGCCGCGCAGCATGGCCAGCGCGGTGTCCGTGTCCGGCTCGGCCACGGTGACGGCCTGGAAGCGGCGCGTCAGCGCCGGGTCGGGTTCGATGAAGCGCTTGTACTCGGCCCAGGTCGTGGCGCCGATGGTGCGCAGCTGGCCGCGCGCCAGCGCCGGCTTGAGCAGGTTGGCCGCGTCGCCGGTGCCGGCCGTGCCGCCCGCGCCGATCAGCGTGTGCACCTCGTCGATGAAGAGCACCACCGGGCGCTCGGCGGCCTGCACCTCGTCGATGAGCGCGCGCAGGCGCTGCTCGAATTCGCCCTTCATCGCGGCGCCGGCCTGCAGCAGGCTGAGGTCCAGCCCCAGCAATTCGATGTCGCGCAGCGCCGGCGGCACGTCGCCCGACACGATGCGCTGCGCCAGGCCCTCGACCACGGCGGTCTTGCCCACGCCGGCCTCGCCGGCCAGCAGCGGGTTGTTCTGGCGGCGACGCATCAGGATGTCGACCAGCTGGCGGATCTCGTCGTCGCGACCGGTGACCGGATCGAACTCGCCCGCGCGGGCCTTGGCCGTCAGGTCCACGCAGTAGGCGGCGATGGCCTGACGACGGCCCATCAGGGCGGTGGCGGCGTCCGTCGCGCCCGAGGTGGTCCCGGCAGTCAATCCCGCCGATGCCGCGTCCGCACCCGGCGACGCGTCTTGCGCGGGCGCCTCGCCGGTGCGCCGGCACAGCGCGGGCAGGCGCTCCGCCAGGTCGTCGGCGCGGATGCGCTCGAACTGGCGCGACACGGCCAGCAGCGCGTGGCGCAAGGTGTTGGATTCGAGCAGGCCCAGCAGCAGCGCGCCGGTGCGCACGCGGTCCTGGCCGAAGCGCAGCGAGGCCTGCACCCAGCCGCGCTCGATGGCGGCCTCGATGTGCTCGGAGAAGTCGGACACCGCGGTCGATCCGCGCGGCAGCCGGTCCATGGCCTGGGTCACGTCGCGCGCGAGCTGCGCGGCGTCGATGCCGTAGTGGTGGAGGATGACGGCGAGGTCGCTGCGCGCGTCGGGGATCAGCTGCGCGAACCAGTGCGACAGCTCGACGTAGGGATTGCCGCGCATCTTGCACAGCACGGTCGCGCTCTCGATGGCGCCGTAGGGGAGCGGATGAAGCTTGCCGAACAGGTCGGCGCGGCGGATCGTGGTCATGCGGAAGTCGTCGTCGGGATCGACGCCGTGGAAGTCATGGGTCGTTGAAGGAGATACGGAAGCGGGGGGCGATCCGGATGCAGGCGCAGATGCAAGCAGCGGTTACAGGGTGGCGCTGGCCTCGGCGGGCAGCAGCAGGTCGTCGCCGTCGCGCTCGCGCGGGGCGGTGCCGATCCACAGGCCCCGGCCCAGCGCGGCGGGCGCGTCCGCGCCCACGCGGGGCGGCGGCAGCTCTCGGCGGTCGAGCACCAGGCGCACTTCCCAGTCCAGCTCCAGCCCGACCCACTGCCGCACCAGCGCGCGCAGACGGGGCAGGGCGGCGCCGTCCGGCAGGAACTCGCGATAGCGATCCCAGCTCATCGGACCGAGCACCACGCGGAACTTGTGCTGCACGTCCCAGGTGGCGGCGCCGAGCGCCAGCCCCTGGCCGAGGCCGACCTGTTCGCCTGCGCGGGCCGGCAGGCCGCCGGCGCGGGCGCGCAGCTCGGGCGCCAGCGGCAGCCAGTGACCGGTCCACGGCTCGACGCGCGCGGGCACGTCGAAGGCTTCGCCGCACCAGGCCGCGAGGCCGTCCGCGTCGTGCACCTGCCGCGACAGGCGTCCCAGGAAGGCGAGCTTCGGTGCGTCGCCGAGCGCGTCGCGCTCGCGCAAGGCCGGCAGACCCAGGCCGGCCAGCGCGCCCAGGCGCCCGCCCTGGCCGGCGTCGTCGGGGCGGTCCATCGCCTGCACCGGCTGGGCCTGCGCCCACGCGCGATGGAACAGCAGCGCGAAGCGGTGCGTCAGCAGGTCCAGGAAGTCCTGCATCGCCGGATCGCCGTGATGGCGCTCGCGCTCGCGGGCCAGTTCGGTGAGGTGCAGCGGCAGCGGACCGTTGGGCCCGGTCAGGCCGAACACGCGTTGCCGCACGCGCGGGGTCGGGTCTTGCACCGTGACCGCCTGCACCGGCGCGGGGGCGAAGTCCAGCTCCGCCGGCTGGCCGACGCGGATCGGCTCTTGCGCGGGGCGGGCGGCGTCGCCCAGTCGCGGCAGCGACGGATGGGCCGATTCCCAGCGCCTCAGCAGCGCGAAGAGGTCCTGCCGCTTCGGATGGGCGACGGCATCGAGCAGCCAGTCCGGCAAGGAGGCGGCGGTGGCTGCTGGGGCGGCATTCGTCACGACAGCCTCCTCACAGCAGCGGACGCGCGCCGGCGCGCGGCGCCCAGCGGCCGATCTCGCCGCGCGTCGTCGAGAGCAGCACCGTCTCGACGAAGCTGTTCAGCGAGACATGCCGCGACAGGAAGTGGTGCAGCGCAGCCCCGAGCAGGTAGGCGCTGTGGCCGCTGCCGGCCCCCAGCCGCTGCTCGTCCAGGGTGATCGAGATCTCCACGCCGCGTGCGTACGCGATGGGGCCCGGCGCCGGATGGCGGCGGTGCACGACGGCGGCGCTCAGCCCGGTGAGCGCGCCGATCTGGCGGCTCACGTCGGCGTCGCCGGCCTGCGGCAACTGCGACAGCAGTTCGCGCAACGCGTCCGCGCCGGCGTCGATCAGCGACAGGTAGTTCAAGGACAGCAGGTTCAGCAGCCGCCATGCGGCCGAACTCTCCGCCGGCGCCGGCAGGGGGCGCGAAGGCCCGGCCACGGCGCGCACGTCGGTGAGCGCGATGCCCGCGTCCAGCGTCAGCGGCGCGTTGCCGCCGCGCAGGAACAGCGGCAGGTCGCGGTTGGTGCAGAGCACCTCCAGCGCCACCTGGTCCGGCAAGGGTTGAACGGCGACCGCGGAGACGGTGGAGGCGGAGGACACCGCCGATGCCGAGGATGCCGCGGATGCCGAGGCGCCGGCCGTGCCGTCGCCCTCGCCGCGGAGCTCGCTGCCGGCCTCGGCCTCCCAGCCGTCGGACCACGAGAGGAAGACCTCCGTGCCTGCGTACGACGATCGCGCGCCTTCCCGCCGCACCCGCTCGCTGGGCCGGCGCGGCTCGCGGCGCGTCGAGTAGACGCGCCGGACCGGCCCCGACCCCGTGCGCGCGGTGCCGTGCAGCGGCTCGAAGCGCCGCGATCCGCCGTCCGCGTCGTGGGCGGTCATGCCGGTGACCGCGTAGACCTCGTGGTCCAGCGGCCGGCTGCGGTCGACGACGATGTGGAACTCGTGCCGGTCGGGCCCCGGCAGCAGCCGGTCGGCGCGGCAGGGGAAAAGGTTGATCGCGGGAACGCAGTTGGTCAGCACGTTCGCGGCGGACACGGCGCCCAGGGACGCGTCGTCGGCCTGCGTCAGCGCGAGCACCAGCTCCATCGAGGATCCCGCCGTGCGCGAGAACGCCGCCGACAGCGCGTCCACCTCGAAGAACTGGAAGCGCTCGGGGAAGGCCAGCGTCTCCTGCAGGAGGCGCAGACCGCCGAAGCCGCGCGGCAGCGCCGGCAGCAGGGCCTCGTCGTCGGCATATCCGACGGGGGCGACGGAGGACGTCGGCAGGCGCTGCACGCGGCCGGACGCGCCCGCCAGCACGGCGGCGCAGCGCGACAGCGTCAGTTCCACCAGCGAGGCCGCGACGTCGGGCGCGCCGGTCAGGAAGAAGCGCAGACGGTCGACGCCGAGTTGATCGAAGCGTTGACCGTCCGGCAGCCGCAGGCTGAGCACGAGTGCGGCGCGAGGGCGTTCCCCGGGCAGACCGCCGAGGGCGTCCAGCGCGGCGTGCTCGCGGACCAGCCGCGCCTCGGCGACCGACACCGGCGTGAGCACGGTGTCCTGCGCGGTGCGGAACTCGCAGCGCGTGCCGGTCAGCGCGGGCGCCGCGCCGTGCAGCGCCGAGCCGCGCGGCAATCGGTGACCGGCCAGCAGCTGCGGGTCGGGCGCCGGTTGCATGCGGGCGACCAGCATCGCCGGCAGCGGCGCGTTGAAGCCCGGATAGACCATGTCCAGCAGGCGGTGGGACAGGCGCGGGAATTCGGCGTCCAGCTTGAGCTGCACGCGCGCGGCCAGGAAGGCGCTGCCTTCCAGCAGGCGCTCGATGTAGGGATCCTGGGCGGCGGCGCCCAGGCCGAGCTGGCCGGCGACCTTGGGATGCGCCTCGGCGAACTCCTGGCCGAGGTCGCGCAGGTAGCGCAGCTCCTGGTTGTAGTACTGCAGCAGTCGGGGATGCACGTGGGTCTCCTGGAAGGGCCTCGTCGGCCGCCTCAGCCGCGCAGGTCGCGCAGCCGCGCCTGGCCGGTGGCCAGGTCCAGCTCCGCCGCCATCCACAGCGTCAGCGGCACCGGGTCGTGGCGCAGCCGGCCCTGGATCACCAGGCGCAGCGGCCGGTGCGCGCCGCGCGAGGCGAAGTCGCCGACGCCCGCGCCGATGCCCGCGTCGTACCGGCCGTCATCGATCGAGACCTCCAGGAACTCCGGCAGGAGTCGGGGCTCGAAGCGGCGGATCGCGTCCACCAGCTCGCGCTGGAGTCGACGTCTGTCCAGCGACGACTGCGCGCGGCCCGTCATCGCCGGCAGCCCGAAGTTGAGGACCGACGCGCGGGCCAGCGGCGCGTCGGTCCAGGGCGTGCGCAGCGAATCGTCGCCCTCGCTCCAGGGATCGTCGTGGGCCGGTCGTTCGAGCCGGGTGGCGTTGAGCAGCCAGATCAGGTCGCGGGCGACCGATTCGCGGAGTTCGCGGCGGCTGATCACCGCCGTGCCGATGAGGCGGTCGAGCAGCGAGGGCTTCAGCCGATCGCCGGCGGCGGGCGCGCTCATCGCTGCAGCCCCTGCGGGCCGGCCGGCGCGCGGTTGGCCAGCATGTCGGACCACACGGTCTCCAGGTCGCGCAGCGCGAACTCGCGCGAGGGACGCGAGGGATCCGATGCCGCCGCGCCGCCGGCGGCAGGCGAGGACGCGCCGCCATGGCGTGCCGCCTCCGCGCCGGTGGCCGCGCCGGCTGCCGCCGTCGATTCCTGCGCCGCGGGCGAGGCCGTCGACGCCCCCGCCATCCGCGTCACCGTGGTCGTGGTGACGCCGGAGCGCCTGTCCTCGCGGTACAGGAACTCCGCCTCGCGGTAGTCCAGTTCCCAGGACTCCACGAGGCTGACGGCGGCGTCCTCGTCCCGCAGCTCGAGCGCATAGCGCGTCACCCGCGCCTGGCGCAGCTTGATCGACAGGCTCAGCAGCTCCTGGGCCGCGTCCTCCATGCACAGCGTGACCGTCATCGGCATGCCGCGGTCCATCGCCGAGAGCAGGGCGGCGCTGGCGCGGTCCATGCGCTTGGTGAAGGACAGCACCGAGGGCTCGGGCTGGCGGCCGGCGGCGCCGTCGGCGTCCAGCGCCCACTGCCAGTCGTCCAGCTCGATCCAGTCCTTCATCGCGGGCACGCGGGACTCGCCCGCGATGGGGCCGCCGTCGCCGACGGCGGACATGTACAGGCGCGCGCGTTGCGTCATGCCGGGCTCCTCGGTCGTGTCAGTCGTTTCAGTCGTAGCGGCTGCTGCGCAGCTCGACATGGGTGGGGGTGGGGCGGCGCAGCGTGGACGCGTCCAGCGGGTAGTAGCGCAGGCGCAGGTCCTTGAAGGACAGCGTCAGCTCCTCCACGATGGGCTTGGCGTGGGTGCTGTCCTCGGTGCGCGTGGCGATGTGCGTCAGCGTGCCGTCCTGCAGCTCCATCGTCAGCATCGCCACCGGCGGCTTGCCCACGCCGCTGAGCGCCGGATCGATGACGGTGATGCAAGCGCGGTCGTAGCGGCGCGTCTCGTTGGCGCAGCGGTACAGCAGCAGGCTGCTGCGGTCCAGGTACTTGGACACCGTGACATGGCCGGGACGCAGCTCCGTACGTTCGCGCCGGCCGCGCGAGGCCAGGTGCACCGCGCTGGCCGACCAGGCCAGCGCGTGCAGCACGATCTGGTCCTCGAAGCCCTGCACGCGGCTCTCCCCGAGCGCGGGCCGGCCCAGGCAGGCGAAGTCGAGGAAGGCGACGGGCAGGGACATGGCCGACGCTCCTTCAGGCCAGCTTGCCGGAGATGGCCGTGGTGGTCTTCATGTCCTTCACGCTCCACTCGAAACCGGTGGTGGTGTCGAGCTTGCCGTCGTTCTTCTGCGGCTTGTAGCCGATGAAGATCTCCTTGAAGACGAACTCCACGTCCTGGTTCAGCTGGCCGTCCTCGCCGCCCTTGGTCGCGACCTTGGTGACGTAGGCATCGGTGACCTTGACCTGGAAGTAGGCCTGCGGGCCGTCGATGGCGCCGGTGGTCTTGAGCATCTCGATGGTGATCGTCGGGAAGTGCTTGCCGGCGACGATCTTGGACAGGATCGCGGTGGACGACGTGTCGAAGTAGTGCGTGATCGACAGCGTGCCCGGCTGCGGCTTGCCCACGGCCGCGCCGGTGCCCTTGGTGACGCTGTGGTCGGCCTCGACGTCCCAGCTCCAGTCGGAGATCTCGATCCAGCCGTCGTCGCCGTGGTGGCCCTTCTGCAGCGATTCGCCTTGCGGCACGTCGGCCTTGCCGAAGTTGATGAAGCTATTGCCTGCCATGGGGGCTCCTTACTTGATGGTCAGCTTGATCTCGGGGGTCTGCTGGGTCATCTCGGCGATGTTCCAGCGGAAGAACAGGGCGCTGTCGAGCTTGCCGTCGTTCTTCTGGCGCTTGTAGCCAATGGCGAGCTGCTTGAAGACGAACTCGACGTCCTGCGTCACGTTGCCGTCCTCGCCGCCCTTGCTGCCGACCTTGGTGATGAAGACGTCCTTGGCCACGAGCTGGAAGTACAGCTCGGGCTCGTCCTTGCCGGTCTGCTTGAGCAGGTCGATGGTGGCGGTCTTGAAGTGGGTGCCCTTGACGATGTACTGGAGCAGCACCGGCGAGGACTTGTCGTAGTAGTGCGAGAAGCTCAGCGTGCCCGGATTGGGCTTGCCCACAGCGGCGCCGGTGCCCTTGAGGTGGCTGGCCTCGGCCTCGACGTCCCAGCTCCAGTCGCTGATCTCGATCCACCCGGCGGTGCCGAGGTGGCTGAGCTGCTGCGACTCGCCGGGGGCGTTGCCGCCGTCGGTCTTCTCGAACTTGATGAATGCGTTTCCTGGCATGGATCACTCCGGAAATCGGCGTCGTACGGACGAGCGCCGGGAAGGCCCCGCCTGAGCGGGGACCGATGAACAAGGGGAACGGACGCTTACGAGCGCTCGGACGGCAGGCGCGACACCAGCCGCAGCGAGATGGACAGGCCTTCGAGCTGGTAATGCGGCTTGAGGTAGAACTTCGCCTGGTAGTAGCCGGGCGCGTCCTCGATGTCCTCCAGCACGACCTCGGCCGCGGCCAGCGGACGCTCGGCCTTGGTCTGCTCGGTGCTGTTGTCCGGATCGCCGTCGACGTAGCGCAGGATCCAGTCGTTGAGCCAGCGCTCCATCGCCTCGCGCGTCTTGAAGGAGCCGACCTTGTCGCGCACCATGCACTTCAGGTAATGGGCGAAGCGGTTGCACGCGAAGAGGTAGGGCAGGCGCGCGGCGAGGGCGGCGTTGGCGGTGGCGTCCGGATCGTCGTACTCCGCGGGCTTCTGCAGCGACTGCCCGCCGATGAAGGCGGCGACGTCGGAGTTCTTGCGGTGGACCATCGCCATGAAACCGTTGCGCGAGAGCTCGGCCTCGCGGCGGTCGGAGATGGCGATCTCGGTCGGGCACTTCATGTCCACGCCGCCGTCGTCGGTCGGGAAGCTGTGGGTGGGCAGGTTCTCGACGGCGCCGCCGGACTCGATGCCGCGGATCTGCGAGCACCAGCCGTGCAGCTTGAACGCGCGGTTGATGTTGACCGCCATCGCGTAGGCCGCATTGCACCAGGTGTAGGTGTCCTGGCGCTCGCCGCCGGTGTCTTCCTCGAAGTCGAACTCGTCGATCGGGTTGGTGCGCGGGCCGTAGGGCAGGCGGCCGAGGAAGCGCGGCATGCACAGCGCCAGGTAGCGCGCGTCCTCGCTCTCGCGCAGCGAGCGCCAGGCGGCGTACTCGGGCGTGGTAAAGATCTTGGTCAGGTCGCGCGGGTTGGCGAGCTCGCGCCACGATTCCATCTGCATCACCGCCGGCGAGGCGGCGGCGATGAAGGGCGCGTGCGCGGCGGCGGCGATCTTGGACATCTCGCCCAGCAGCTCGACGTCCATCGGCGAGTGGTCGAAGTGGTAGTCGCCGACCAGCGCGCCGAAGGGCTCGCCGCCGAACTGGCCGTACTCTTCCTCGTAGATCTTCTTGAACAGCGGCGACTGGTCCCAGGCCGTCCCCTTGTAGCGCTTGAGCAGGCGGCCGAGTTCCTGCTTGGCCACGGGCATGACGCGGATCTTGAGCTGCTCGTCGGTCTCGGTGTTGGTGACCAGGTACTGCAGGCCGCGCCAGGCGGATTCCAGGCGCTGGAAGTCCTCGTGGTGCAGGATCAGGTTGACCTGTTCCGAGAGCTTGCGATCGAGGGCGCCGATCAGCGACTCGATGCTGGTGACCGTGTCGTTGCCGATCAGCGCGACCTGCGCCAGCGCGTGCTGCGCGAGGGTGCGCACGGCGCCCTCCATCTGCAGGCGGGCCTCGTCGGACTTGGGCTTGAAGGCCTTGTCGAGCAGCGCGGCGAAGTCGCTGCCTTCATGGGTGATGCCGGCGAAGCCGGCGGCCGGAACGGCGGAAAGCGACGTGTCCATCATGCGTCCTTCTTCGGCGTGTCGGCCAATGTCTGCAGCAGCGCGGGGTCGCGCAGCACGCGGGCGACGAGCGCCTCGGCGCCTTCCTTGCCGTCCATGTAGGTCAGCAGGTTGCTGAGCTGGCGGCGCGCCTCGAGCAGCGGACGCAGGCCTTCGACGCGCGCGGCCACGGCCGCGGGCGAGAAGTCGTCCATGCTCTCGAAGGTCAGGTCCACCGGCAGCAGCCCGTCGCCGGTCAGCGTGTTGGGCACGGCGAAGGCGGCGCGCGGCTTCATCGCCTTCATGCGCTGGTCGAAGTTGTCGATGTCGACTTCGAGGAAGCGGCGTTCCGCGACGGGCGGCAGCGGTTCCTCGGGCTTGCCGGCCAGGTCGGACAGCACGCCCATGACGAAGGGCAACTGGACCTTCTTCTCGGCGCCGTAGAGCTCGACGTCGTATTCGATCTGCACACGCGGCGCGCGATTGCGGCCGATGAATTTCTGACTGCTTCCCATGGGGTCTCCAGAAAAGTCTGAGGGAAAGATGAAACGGACGACGCTCACGCCGAGGCGTCGAGCGCGTCTTCTTCCAATCCGAGGATGCGGGCCGCATCCGCGATGCCGCCGGGGGCGATCTCCCGCACGAGGGCGAAGAAGTCCTTGTCGATGAGGCGTTCGGCGCGGCGTAGCATCAACTGGGCGGGGTTGGTCGGCTCGGTGCGTTCGAGGAACTCGCGGATCTGCCGCAGCGCGGCGAGCGCGTCGGCGCGCGATCCGATCGCGACGCGGCCGCCCCGCAGCGCGGGCGCGGCGGCGAAAGCCTCGCGACCCGACGACGCATCGATGCCCTGGTCGTCACCGGGCATCCCGGTCGACGGGACCTCCTCCGAGGCCTCGCCCTGCGAGCCTTCCCGCTGCTCCGGCAGCAGCCCGTGCAGGTCAGCGACGGCTTGCCCGACCGCCTTGAGACGCGGCGCGACATCGACGCCGAAGCGCGCCGTCCACACCTGCCTCAAGGCATCGAGGGGCCCTTGAGCCGCCTCGATCTGCGCGCGCAGCGACGCGGTCAACCCGGCCTCGTCCGCGAAGAATCGTTGCAACTGATCGGCGGTGAAGACCTCGTCGCCGTCGCGCGCCGGCAGCCGTTCCAGCGCGACTTCGACCTCGCGCAGCCGCAGCGCCGGCAGACGCCGGTCGCGATGCAGCGGCGCGTGCCGCAGGTCGCCCAGCAGGCCGCGCGCGGTGTCCAGGTCCACCAGCGATCCCTGACGGGCGAAGGCATCCTCGTCGTCCGCGTCGGGCAGCGGATGCAGGCCGTCCCAGCAGCGGTCCAGCAGCCCGGTCACCAGCGCGAGCGCATCGGGCAAGGCGGCCAGGCCGCCGGCGACCACGCTCGCGCGGCCCCAGGCCACGGCGATCCGCAGATCGCGGGTGCGCGGCAGCAGGTCCTGCGCGAGCTGCCGCGCCAGCGGCCAGTCCGGCGCCTCGGCCGGCGCGAACTGCGTTTCCTCGCGGCCGCGCAGCGCGTCCATCAGCGCGGCGAATTCCGGCTCGTACTCGAGGTTGGGGCCGCCGGGCGCGTCGGCGTCCAGGGGGCGGGTCCAGTCGTCGATTGCGTCATTCATCGCACGCTGCGTCGCGCCGTTTGCTGCGCCATTGGTCGCGCCGTGCATCGCGGGTTCCATCGCTGCCGTCCAGTGCTGAGGTCGTGTCGAGGTCGTCGTTCGTCGCCGTGCCCGTCGCTGCTTACCAGTTGGCCTTGACCACGTACTTGTTGCCGTTGGCCTGGTAACGGTCGATGGCGGCGCGCAGCTCGTCGTACTGCTCGCACTTGGCGGAGCACTCGGCCGCCAGCGTGGCCAGGCGGGCCTGCGCCTTCGGCAGGTCGCCCTTCATCAGGTAGAGCTCGCCGGAGTACTCCAGCGCGTTGCGGTGGCGCGGATCGATCTTCAGCGCGGCGTCGTAGTAGCGCTCGGAGGCGGCCAGATCGGGCGTGCTGCTCTTGCGCAGCGTGTAGCCCATCAGGTTGTTCCAGTCGGCGCTGGCGCGCTCGTCGACGCGCTTGAGTTCCTTCAGCGCGGCATCCCACTGGCGGGCGTCGATGTACTGACGGGCCTTGTCCAGGGAGGTGTCCTTGCGCGCGGCGGCGGCGGTCGGCGCGGCGGGGGCCATGTCCGCGGCCATCGTCAGCTGCATGCAGAAGGCGCTCAGGGCGATGGCCAGGGCGAAGGAGGTCTTGGTGTTCATGGGGAAGTCCTTTCGAGGTGAAGGTGGGGGATCGCGTCGTCCGCTTGCCGCGGAGCGTCGTACCGAATCGTCGACACCAGGACCTACGGGCGCACTCGCGGCACGGATGCAGGCGGAGGCGAAAGGATTTGTAACTGGGAGGAGGGGAAGGGCGCCGCAAGGACTGACCTCGCGGACAGGCCACGACCCTCACCCCAACTCTTTCCCGCAGTGCGGGAGAGGAAGAAAGAAGCGCGCAGGCACGGCTCCCTGTCCCGCACGCGGAACAGGTGCGTCGTGTCGTGTCGCTTGGCTCGTGGAAGCCCCTCCCCGCACTGCGGGAGAGGGGGCAGGAAAGGCTCAGCCGGTCACCAGACCTTCACGCAATCGCCTTCCCAGACGAAGGGCGCGAGGGGCGCCGTCGGCGCGGTGTCGGCGGGTTCGATGCTGACCGCCAGTCGGCGCACCGACTTGAACAGCCGTTCCGAGGTATCGGCCAGCGTCGCCTGCGTCGTGCCCTTGGCGGGCAGCGCGGCGGCCAGCAGGATGGGCGCGCCGTTGTCGGGCAGGGCCCACAGGCGCGCGACCTGGCCGGCGGGCACCACCAGCGGCTGCAGCAGGCGCACCGTCATCAGCGTGCCGTGACGGCGGGAATTCGCCACCAGGGTCGGCTGACCCTTGGCGTCGTGCAGCAGACCGACGTAGCTGGCGGGCGTGGCCTGATCGGCCTGCAAGCTCTCCACCCAGCCCGGCGAGCTGCGCAGCACGGCCACGCAGGCCAGCGCACCGGCCAAGGCGCCGGCGACGGCCCACCCGGACACGGCGACCGCGCCGCGGCCGCCGCCCGGCACCAGCCAGTGCCACCAGCGGCCTTCGCCGCCCTTGCTCCTGCCGTTGTCCGATGCCGCCGCGCCGTGACGCGCCGCCTGTCCGAACTCATCGGGGAACAGCCGGCGCTGGATCGCGGGCCAGTTGCCCAGCGGCGGCGCGACTGGCGGCGTGGCGGCTTCCAGCGAGGACAGCCGTTGCTGCCAGATCTGCGCCGACAGGCGCACCGCGGCCGAATCCCGCATCAGCGTCTCGAAACGGCGGCGCGCGCCGCCCGCCAGCGTGCCGAGCGCATAGGCGCGGGCGAGGGCGTCCAACCGTTGGGGGCGGAGATAGTTCATGCGCGCCCCCCCAGGTTGTCCAGGCAGGACTTGAGCTGATCAAGCCCGCGACGGACCCAACTCTTCACCGTGCCCAGGGGGGCGTTCAGACTCTCGGCGATCTCGGTATGCACCATGCCGCGATAGTAGGCGAGCGCCAGGGCCTGACGTTGCGCCGGCGCCAATGCGAGCATGCATTCGTCGATGCGCGTCTTCACCAGACTTTCGTCGAACAGCGCGTGCGGATCGCCGCTCGCGTCGGCGGCGACGTCCATGGCTTCCTCATTCAACTCGATCGTGCTGTCGCGCTCTTTGCGGCTGGCGCGCAGCGCGTCGATGGCGCGGTTGCGGACGATGTTGATCATCCACGTCATCGGCGTGGCAGCCTCGGGCTGGTAGCTCGCCGCTTTCTGCCAGATGCTGACGTAGGCCTCCTGCAGCACCTCGTCCGCGCGGCCTTCGTCGCGTAGTACGCGCAGCGAGACCGAGAACAGGTGGGCGGAGGTCGCCCGGTAGAGGCGTTCGAAGGCTGCCCGGTCGCGCAGCGCGACGCGGGCCATCAGATGGCGGAGGGGATCGACGGGCTCCTGCGGAGAGGCTTCAGCGCTTGGGTTCATGGTTCCTTGATCAGGACGCCGCTCGGACGGACGGTCGCGGTTCTCGTGGAGCGCGCGACGACCCGGCCGCCCCGGACGGCGTGGTCTCGTCCGCGTCGGACGACGGACGAAGCAATGCGTCAATTGTTCGCCAAGGGCTATGCGCCGGCATGACGTGCCGCGTTCGACCGTGCGGCGTGCAGGACGCCTGCCCGCTGATGGTGCGGGATCCGGGGAATGGCCTCACCCTTATTGGGTATTGCCGTTCACGCCGATTCGGCGATCACTCGAATCGCGCGCGATTCGTTGCAACGAACTGCGCCACTGTCGTCAACCGCTCGACGGTGCAGCACGCCACCACCACGCCTTCGCGGTTGAGCTGACGCCAGACCTTGTCGGCCGTAGACCTGGAAGTTGGCTTGCCACACGCGTTGGACCTGGGGCACCAGGCTGGCATCGCGCTTCGCGCGACGCGAGCACAGCGCCGGGTGGCGCTGGCGAGCAGCATGCCACCAATACGCCGACGGGGCGATCTGCAAGACGCGGCAGAGCGACTCGACCCCGAACTGCTGGCGATGCTGGTCGACGAAAGCCTTCAGGACTTGAAGCGGCGGTCGAGCTCCGCCTGGGCGAAAAACGCGCTGGCCAGCCTCAGAATCCCATTGGCCTTGCGCAGCTCGCGCACCTCGCGTTCGAGTTCCTTCACGCGCTGGGCCTCGCTGGTCTCCGGATGGTCACAACGGAGCGGCATCGAAGGAGCCGGCCGAGAGTTCGGGGTGACTTGTTGATCAGGGTTTGTACTTAGTTTGATTGCTCTTGAAGGTCCCGCCTGGAGTTCCTAAATCCGTGTCGAACCGCCATTCAATCGATTCGGAAGAGGACTGGATCATGGCCAAGCAGCAACTCGACTTGCCCGAACCGTCGGAGAAGCGTGCATCCCGATGCGCTTCTCAACGCGCGGCTCAACGCGCGTCTCAACGCGCTCCCCGAACTGCTCAACGCGCACTGAGCGCGGACCAACTTCAGGCGTACCTCCTCGCGCGCGAGACGCTGCGACGGTTGAAGTCCTCGCCGCGTCCCTGCTTCGCGCGCGATCCCTCCGCCTTGGCTCAGGCCGGCCAACATGCGCCGCCGCACGGAGCGGGTGACCAGTCAAAAATGTCGCTCCGCTGAGTCCTCACGCATGCCACGTGCGACCTGATTTGATCGAGGTGCACCGCGGTCGATGCGCTTGGAGAGATCCTTCAGCGCGCTCCTTTGGTCTGTGACGAGCAGCGTCGCCTGCGACACCTTCGTCATCTGCGTCATCTGCGTCGAGCTGTATTGAGCTGCAGCGAGCTGCATCATCCGGTGCCGCCTGTGCCGACGTGTGCCTACCGCACTGACCATTCATCAACAAAAGGAAAGGAGTTTGTTCATGTTCGCTACCGTCTTCCATCGGCCTCAGCCTCTGCTGGACCAGCTCGCACAGCTGCAGCAGGCGCTTTCCCGCCCGCGAGCAAGTGACGCCTCTGCCGACGGCATTCGCGCCGCATTGGCAGGAAGCTTCCCGCCCGTGAACGTCGGTCGCACCGAGCGGTCGATCGAGGTCTATGCGTTCGCGCCGGGATTGGACGCCCAAGCCATCGACGTGACCGTCGAGCGCGGCGTCCTGCGGATCTCGGGCGAGCGCAGATCTGGCAGCAAAGGCGCCGCGGACGGCGTGCAGATCTATGCCG
This sequence comes from Mitsuaria sp. CC2, assembly GCF_048957715.1. Classification (NCBI taxonomy): domain Bacteria; kingdom Pseudomonadati; phylum Pseudomonadota; class Betaproteobacteria; order Burkholderiales; family Sphaerotilaceae; genus Roseateles; species Mitsuaria sp. CC2. The sequence goes on from NZ_JARVXN010000007.1 coordinate 181,244, forward strand.
CGGAGCGCTGGCATGGCCGCTTCAGCCGCGCGGTGACGTTGCCCGAGGAAGCCGACACCGGCCGCGTCGAAGCGCATTACCGCGACGGCGTGTTGCGGGTGAGCGTTGGGCTGCGTGAACAGGCCCGTCCCCAGCGCGTCAACGTGCAGTGACCAACGAACCAGAACCCGGAGGAAACATGATGACCGAACAGACCCAGCTCAGTCGCGCTGACAACGAACCGGCGACGTCCGGAACCTCCGTCCCCACGTCGGCATCGCGCAAGCCGTCCTCAGCTCACAGCGCTGCCGGGGCGAACGCAGTCGAGCGCCCAATCGAGCGAGCAGTCGAGCCGGCCGTGGAGATCTTCGAAGATGCGGGTGGCATCACGGTACTGGCCGACATGCCGGGCGTGCCGCGGGAGGGATTGAACGTGCAGCTCGACGGCGATACGCTGGTGATCGAAGGCGAGGCGGCCGTCCTGGCGCCCGAAGGCATGCGCGGGCTGTGGGCGGAAATCAACGTGCCGCGCTACCGCCGGGCGTTCACGCTCGGCCGCGAACTCGACGTGGCCCGCATCGAGGCGGGCGTCAAGGATGGCGTGCTGACCTTGCGCATTCCCAAACAGGCGCATGCGCAGCCGCGGCGTATCGCCGTGTCCACCACCTGAAAGAGCGCGACGGGGAAAATCTCAGTCGTCTCGTGCCATGGAGTGCTACAGCGTTAGGGTTCCGCCGGGCACCCGCCTGGCCGGCTACACGGCAGCGGGCAGGCGCGTTGAGATCCTGCCGGGTGAATACCACGTCCACAGGATGCGAACGAAGCTGCCCGCGCGTGGCGTCCATGCCCTGCGCTTCGTGGGCGCGTACGGAGGCCAGGCCGACATTCACCTGCCGCTCGGCGAGGGAAGCGACATCCGTCGGGTGCTTCCGCCGGAGGTGAGCGCCGTGGAGTCGGACTCGCGGTAGACCTAGCCGGTAGGTACTGCGATAGACCGGTAGACCACTCGGTCGACCACGCCTTCGACCACGCCGTAGACGACGCGGGTACAAAGGCAGACGACTTTCTCGGCTGCCTTGAACCGGCGTCGTTTATAGCTACACAGGTCTGCCTCGCGCGACCGTTAGCGCAGTCACTTCTTCTTGTCGGCGGCCTTGGTGCTCGCTTCGAGAGCCTGCGCTTCTTGCAGGTGATGCTGCAGCGTCGGCAGGGTCTTGGCGGCCCAGGCCTTCACATCGGCATCCTTGGCGTCCTTGGAGGCCTTCTCGAACAGCTTGACCGCGTCCTTGTGAGCCGACACCTGGTTTTCCGCGTAGGCATGGTCGAACCCGGTGCCGTCGCGCTTTTCCAGGATCTTGGCCTTGCCCTTGGCCACCATGGTCGCCTCCGTCGGCAACTTCACATTCTTGGACGCGGCCAGAGCCTGCAGCTCCGCTGAGGCCTTCTTGTGGTCGTCGACCATTTTCTGCGCGAAGGACTTGACGTCTGCGGCGCTACCCTTTTGAAGGGCGAGGTTGCCCGCGTCGATTTCAGCGTGGCCCGACTCGGCCGCGTCCTTGAGGAAACTGCTGTCGGCGTGGGCGGCGCGCGGTGCCGACGCCCCGACCGGCGCGGTGGTCTGTGCAAACGCGCCTGCGCAGGTCAAGCCGCCGATGACAACGGAGAGGGCTGCGATCGCGGTAAGGGTGGGACGACGCGAATAACAGTTCAGGGCCATGAGGCACTCCTTGAAGTGAGGATGACAGCACCCAGCAATCCGGAGGCCCGCGCCGCTGACACCCGCGCGAACTCTGTCTTGCTGGCGCGCAGCCGCGATGGCACGTCGCATCGGCAGCATGGCAAGCGGGCACGCGCCGTGCTCGGGAACCGGTGATGAACGAAGTGAGCCACTTGACGCCAACGTGCAAAATCCTGGTCGTGGACGACAACGTCGATGCAGCCGATTCGCTTGTCGAATTGCTCGCCGTCTGCGGCTTTGAGGCGTGTGCAATCTATGAGGGCAGCGAGGCGGTGCTGTTGGCCGAGGCGCTTCGCCCGTCGCTGGTCCTGATGGATATCGACATGCCGGGCATGGACGGCTTCGATGCAGCGGCCTGCATGCTGCGCGGCGCGTCGGGAGATACGCCCCCTCGCCTGGTGGCGCTCACCGGTCGAGGCAGCGAGCGAGATCGATCCTTGAGCACCAGTGCCGGCTTCGATCTGCACGTTTGCAAGCCGATAGGCTGCGAGCAGCTGTGTGAGCTTGCGGAGGCGGCCTACAGAAGTGGCTCATAGTTTTTGAGCCTGCGCGACGCATCGAATCAGGTAGTCGGCGTACCACTCCCGATAGGGCGAGTTCTCCACCATGTGACGGTTGTAGTCCGGCGCACCGTCGGCCCACCAGGGTGGGCCGCGCTCGCCGAGCTCCACCTTGAGGTGATGGACTGCGGAGCGGGCACGGGCGCGCTCCTCCGGACGCGCCGACGTCCCGCGCAGTTGACGGCGAGCGGCCATGAGCGCGTTGACCAGTTCCCGGAGGCGCTGAGGCGACAGATCGGGGTTTGCCATGCGCCACAGTCGGCCGCGGACGACGAAGTACCTCCCGTCGGGTGTCACCGGGTAGCCTCCGCCCACACTGCGCGGCTCGGTCATGTCGTAACACCGGCTCGCTCAGCCTGCCGGCGGGCGAGGCGCGCCTCATGCCATCGCGGCGGCAGCGCGGCGCTCCGGGGTTGCTCAATGTCTAGGCTCAACACCATTCGCGGGCCCATGCGGCGCTTACTTGGGTGGCTTGATTTCTTGGCGGTAAGTACCGACCAGCTCCCCTTTGCCCACGACGTGACCCTTGATCGCCGCGAGCACGTCATCGCGCGTGGCGCCCAAGGGCAACTGCAGCAGGGTGTCGAGTGCCAGGATCTGAAAGTGATAACGGTGCGCCGGATCACCCACCGGAGGGCGAGGGCCGTAGTAACCGATCGAGCCACGGCTTGTGGCGCCTTGCATGAGGCCCGCCGGTTCTGTCAGGCGCTCCTGTTCCTGGAGTCCTTCCGGAAGCCCGGTCAGATCGCCTGGGATGTTCCAAGCGACCCAGTGGACGAAGGGTGTGATCGGTTGGGCATCGGGATCCTCCACCACCAGGACGTAGCTTTTTGCGCCGCGCACCGGCTTCCAATTCAGGGCCGGAGACACGCCGTCGGCGTACTCGCTGTGCTTCACGGGAATCGCTGCACCGCTGGCAAAGGTGGGGGAAGTCACTTCAATAGAGCCAGAGCCGCTAGCTTCGGTCGACTCGATTGCCTTGGTCATGCTCGTCTCGGACCGATCCCTGGCGAGCGGCACGCCGACACCGCGCGACGCCTGGCGTTTCATCGCATCCGCGGGCGGCTGCATGGCGGGTGCGGGACGGGCGTCACCTTCATAAGCGATCCGATAGATGACGCCGTTGGCGTCGTCCGCCATCAACAGCGCTCCGTCCTTGGCCCAGCCCAGTCCGACGGGACGCGCCAAGTGAGTACGTCCGCCATCGGTCAGGAAACCGGTGACGAACGTCTCGAAGCGCTGCGGCTGGCCGTTGGAGAATCGCACGCGAACGATCTCGTAGCCCGAGGCCTCCTTGCGGTTCCACGAGCCGCGCATCGTCACGAAGGCATCGCCGGCATATTCCGCAGGAAAACGGCCGCCGCCTCTGGAGAAAACCATCTGCATCGGCGCCGCATGGGCCTTGTAGCCGAGCGCCATAGGCACGCTGTCGGCTTTCCACTGCGCCTTGGTGATTTCGCCTGGCGGCGTGCTTTGCGGATTGATGCCGCCATCGCCCCATACATGCGGCCATCCATAGCGTCTGCCTTGTTCGATCCGGTTGAGCTCTTCGGGCTGCACCTCGTCACCGAGAAAGTCGATGCCGTGGTCCATCCCCCATAACTCCCCTGTGGCGGGATGCCAGTCGAAGCCGATGGTGTTGCGCAGGCCGCTGGCCACGATCACGCGGCTGACGCCATCCGCGGTGGCCCGCAGGATCGTCGCATTCTCGGGATTGCTCTCATTGCACGCGTTGCAGGTGGAACCTGCCGTGATGTAGAGCATCTCGTCCGGCCCGAACGCGATCGTGCGGTTCGGATGCTGTCCCGCGTCGGGGAGATCGCCCACGATCAGCTTGAGTTCGCCCACGCGACCATCGGGCCGCAACGGCGCCACGAAGATCTCCTTCACGGTGGCGACGTACAGTTTTCCGTCGTGGATGGCCAAGCCATGGGCACCGGCACGGTTGAGCACTTCCACCGCGGGTCCGTCCGCCAAGCCGTCGCCGTCCCTGTCCTCAAGCATCACGACGTCGCCCGTATCGCGTCGGCTCACGTAGACGCGTCCATCGGGCGCAACGGCGATGATCCGCGCGTTCTTGAGGTTGCGCGCGAAGATGGAGACCTTGAAACCGGCTGGCGCCTTCACGGCCGCGATGCGATCGCTGGTGGCCTCGACCTTGTCGGGCTTGAAGACGTGGGTCCGTATCGGCACGTCGGTGCCGTCGCCTTGCTGGGCGAGTACGGCCAGCGAGAGGCCCGCACCGACGAGGAGAATAGCAACACGAGGAGTGCGTTTCATGGGCGTTCGTTCCGAAAGTGGTTCTGAGCGCTGGCAGTCAGCGTTCCTCGGCAGGTTGGTTTGACTTCCACGCAGACCCTCAGCGAAGTAACGCGTTTACGCGAAAGCGGGTGCGCTTACCGACCGCATCACCTGCACGCTGCAGCGATGGGCAACGACGCACGGAGAGAAAGTCATGTGACGCCAGGCGAGTCCGTGCGGCAGTGTCGGACCGTCCATTTGGCGTGGGACTTGCCTGAGACCCAGTGAGCCATTCCGGCTTCAGCCAAGGTATCGCCATGAACAGCAGCACTCGCGCGCCATCGTCCCTGACGTCGAATCCCCACCCGTCCGACGAGAGGATGCCCGCGCTGGGAGATTCCGCCTCAGGGATTTCGGCAGGGGGCCCGGAAGAGATCGTTCCGACCGGAGGAGTCCGACCGAAGCCCCGAACGTCGGATCAAGTCGACGACGTGGATGACAACGAGGAGCTGCCGGAAGGCAGTGACGCACCCCAGGATCCACAAAAGGGCACTCGAAACCAGTCGTCCGTTCGTGAAGAGGCGCGCCACAAGGTCCGACGACCGTCGTCCGACGCTGATCTGCCTCAGCCAGCCCGCGGCTGAACTGATGTGACACGGCGCGGGGCGGCCATACGTACACGCCACGCCACGTCACGCACTCGCACTCGCACTCGTCCACGTCCAGAGCAGCTGTTGCCAATCAACGCTTTCCGGCCATGCGACGATCGAGTTGGATAAAGGGGGAATGATGAAACAGCGTGGCAAGGCGGGCTTGAAGCGGCCTCACCACTCGGGACCGCATGGGCTTTGCGCCATCGAGCGAGCCGAACTTCACCGCCAGGGCGCCAAGGCCGCCGCTCGCGGCGAGCCCAGCGGCGCCAATCCGATGGATTCTGCGGCGAACCTGCCGCAGGCCACCGGGGAAAGTGCGGGCGTTTGGCAACTGCGTCGAGATGCCTGGCACAGCGCGCATCGACTCCAGTCGCAGCCCGCAAACGAGCGGCGCGCACGCAAGGGCGACGAGGCCTCAGTCGTGCACGACGCTCGCAGGGGACGCGACGGTGAACGCGCGGACAAGCCTTCGCGTCATCGGCTTGTCGGTCTTCGCCGGGAGATCAGCGACGCACAGGACACCCTCGCCGGCCTGCAAATAGCCATTGCGACAGCGCTCAGCGACAAAGGTCTCCAGGCGCTGTCGGACGTGGCTCAAGAGAACGAGCGCCTCAGCGCCGCACTCGACGAAGTCAATCGCAGGGCGGAGAGTGAGGCGGATACGGCACACGCAGCGCTCCAAGATGCGGTGCGTGCCTCCGAGACCGACCCGTTGACGCGGCTGCCCAATCGCACCGTGCTGTGGGACCGGCTGGCGCACGATCTTGCCCTGGCCACTCGGCACGGGACGCCGCTGGCTGTGTTCTTCCTCGACCTGGACGGCTTCAAGCGCATCAATGATCGCCTCGGTCATGGTGCGGGAGATCAACTCCTCCAACATGTCGCGGGCGTGCTGCTGCGGACCATGCGCGCCAGCGACACCGTGTGCCGCTTCGGCGGCGACGAGTTCGTCATCGTCGCCAATGACACCCCGCGCGACGAGCTTCCTGGCCTTGCGCACAAGATTTCGGAAGCGGTATCCGCGCCGTGCGAACTTGCCGGTGAAACGACCTATCCACGCCTGAGCATCGGCTTCAGTTCGTTTCCGAAGGATGCCACGGAGGCGAAAGGTCTAGTGCGCCTGGCCGATGCCGCGATGTACGACGCCAAACGCCGACGATCGGAGCGTCATGACCTGGATGTCGCTGGCCTCGGCGCCGCAGAGGTCGGCGCAACGCACGGCCGTCGTACGTAGGTAGGTCCGACTCCAGGCAGCACGTCAGTCTGCGTCACATTCACTGCAAAGACCCCGCAGCGGCGTGCATGTGGGGAGAGCCTTCAGCGGAGACTTCCTTGACCCGAAAAACTTCTTCGAGCACATCGCTGCCGGCGTCGCGCAGGGTGCTCCTGCTGGTCGACTTCATCAATCCGCTACGGTTTGACGGGGCGCTGGAGCTCGCGCCAATGGCCGTCACCGCAGCGCGGGCCACGGCGCGCTTTAAACGCCGCTTCAGCGAGGAGGGTTGGACGTCGATCTACGTCAATGACAATTTCGGCGAGTGGCAGTCCGATGTGCCGCGCCTGCTCAAAGAGTGCCGGCGATCCGGTGCGGCGGCGGCACAGTTGGCACGGCTGCTGGCGCCATCGCGGGAAGATCTGATCGTCCTGAAGCCTCGCCATTCCGGCTTCTATCAAACGCCGCTCGAGATGTTGCTCGATGATCTGAAGGCCAAGGAACTGATCATCGTAGGGCTGTCTACCGATTACTGCGTGCAGTGCACTGCCATGGACGCCTATGTCCGCGGTTACCGCGTCAGTGTTCCGGCGGACTGCACAGCCGCCGAGACGGTCCGGCGACGCGACGAGGCGCTGTGCTGGATGAAGGACGCCCTGAAAGCCCGGATCAACCCCGTCGATCCGGGTCGATGAAGGCGACCATCAGCGTTTGAGGACGCTGATCGTGCCATCGCTCTCCAGGATGGCCAGCTTGAGCTCACCCAGTGAGCAGTCCGCCTCCCGAAGTGCCTTTTGCACATCGGCTTCGCCGAGGCGGTGGCGCTGCATCACGTCGAGAAACCATTTTCCATCTCTGCCGATCAGCACCGGAGAGCCCTCCAGAAGGCGCTCCAGCCGTTTGCTGCGAGAACTGAGGAAGCCCAGCAACCCGTTCATCAGGATCAGCGCCGCGGCGAGGATCCACGCGCCGGTGACCGATTCTTCACCCCCGCTGAGTCCGTTGCTGACGGCCTCACTCAGAAGCATCACCACCAGCAGATCAAAAGGCGTGAATTGGCCCACGGTCCGCTTTCCCGAAAGTCGGACCATGAGAAAAAGAGCGAAGTAGATCAGACAGGCTCGCGCGAGGAGCTCCCACCATGCGACTTGGAGTTCGAACATGGCGGTGCCAGAGCAATGGCGATTCCCGGGCAACTGTGAATCGATGGTAACGCCCGTCCTGCCTGCCCGCCGCCTTAAGCGGCGACTTCGCCCGGCAGCTCGGGGAGGTGAAGGAAAGGTATGTCGCGCCTCGAACGCCACCGCGGGAGGGCGCCTTGCTTGCCCCATACCTCGGCGCGACAACGAGGCGCTCTTCAAACGCTACGACGAGATGGCGCAGAGGACACGAGGCGTGACCTTCGTCGGGCGCCTCGCCCAGTACCGCTACGACGACATGGACCAGGTCGTCGCCGCCTTACTCAAGGCTGCCGACGATCTATTGACAAAGGAACTTTCATGCTCGCACTGACCTATCACGGCGCTCGCGATGTTCGCGTGGAAACCGTCCCCGATCCGGTGCTCGCGGCCGACGACGACATCCTCCTGCGTGTCACCGCCACGGCGATCTGCGGCTCCGACTTGCACATCTACCGCGGCAAGATTCCCGATATGAAGTCCGGCGATATTCTTGGTCACGAGTTCATGGGCATCGTGGAAGAGGTGGGCCGTGGCGTGGTGAACGTGAAGCGGGGAGACCGCGTGGTGGTGCCATTCACCATCTCCTGCGGAGACTGCTTCTTCTGCGGAAGAAAACTGTTCGCGGCCTGTGAGACGACCAATCCGGGTCGCGGCGCGATTCTGAACAAGAAGGACGTGCGTTCCGGCGCTGGGCTTTTCGGCTACAGCCATCTGTACGGCGGATACCCGGGAGGACAAGCGCAGTACGTACGCGTGCCCAAGGCCAATGTCGGGCCGCTGGTGATCCCCGATACGAGGCTGAGCGACGAACAGGTGCTCTTCCTCTCGGACATCCTTCCAACCGGCTATCAAGCAGCGCTCAACGCCCAGATCGGGCCGGGTTCGAGCGTCGCCATCTTCGGCGCCGGACCCGTGGGCATGATGGCCGCGGCGAGCGCCCGGCTCCTCGGCGCCGACAAGATTTTCATGATCGATCACCATGCCTACCGACTCGCATTCGCAAAGGATCTGTACGGCGTTCTGCCCATCGACTTCGACAAGGTCGACGACCCGGCCCAACTGATCATCGAGCAGACCGATCATCGCGGTGTCGATGCGTCGATCGACGCTGTCGGATTCGAGGCCAAGGGCAGCACGTTGGAGACGGTCCTCGCAACGCTCAAGTTGGAGGGCTCCAGCGGGACGTCGCTGCGTTGGGCAATCGCGGCAACGCGTCGAGGCGGCGTGGTGAGCGTGCCGGGCGTGTACGCCGGCTTCATCCACGGGTTCCTTTTCGGCGACGCTTTCGAGAAGGGCCTGAGCTTTGCCAGTGGTCAGACGCATGCCCAACGTTTCATGCCCGAGCTGCTGACGCACATCGAAAGCGGGGCGCTCAAGCCGGAGCTCATCGTCAGCCATCGGATGCCGCTGACCGAGGCAGCGCGTGGCTACGAAGTGTTCAACAAGAAGGAAGAAGACTGCCGCAAGGTGGTGCTGACGCCGTTCCAGACCTGACGCCTGCCATCTGTTGCTTCGACAAGGACTTCACATGACCGCCACCGACACTTCCCGGCGCCCGTTCGCGGTGATCACGGGCGCTTCCAGTGGAATCGGGCGAGAACTCGCCCTCGAATGCGCGCGACACGGTGACGACCTCTTGATCGCGGCAGATCGCCCGCAAGATGCCACGGCTGCGCAATGCCGCATGCAAGGGGTCGAGGTGCAAGTCCTCCAGGCGGATCTCGCCACCTCGACGGGCGTCGGGCACATGCCTCACTGCATGTCGGTCACGAGGCAAGCGGCCGTTGGATATTCGATTCGTTCGGCCGGTGGCGAGATACACGTGATGTGACGGGTCCCCCTGCAGACGCAGGGAACCCGCGCGCAAGCCGGCTCGAACGCCAACGCTATCGACGCGCGGGTGCCCATCCCCTTGCAGTGTTCCTTCGAAACCTCCTCGCCCTGATTGGCGATCAGCGCTTTCAAAAGGTTGGTGTGGTCGGCAATGCCGGCCTGTGCCTGCTCAAGCATCTGCGTCAGCTTGGAGTTGGTCGATTGCTCCGGATAGAGCACCAGCCAGCCGTGACGCTTCGCGACTTCATTCATGCGGGTGCCGCGAAAAGGTCACGGCGCATTACCGCGCCACGTTCTGGCCCTGGGCCGCAGTCCAGCTGCGCTCGAAGTGTTCTGCGTCTTCGTCGTTCTTGGCGCGCAGGCCCATCAGGATCCCGCCGTTGCGCACGCCTTCTTCGTACTGCTTGACGCGCTCCTCCGGCATGTTCCAGCCGATCAGCGCGCCGATCAGGCCGCCACCTGCCGCGCCGGCGCCCGCACCCGCGGCGGCCGCGGCGAGCGGCCCGGCGATGACCAGGCCCAGTCCCGGCAGCGCAATGCTCGTGCCGACTGCGGCGATCGCGGCGGCGATTGCGCCGACCGTTCCGCCGATAGCGCCGCCGATGCCCGCGCCCTCGGCGGCCTTGTTGCCAAGCTCAGTCTCGACGCTCTTGTCGCTGAAGTGGCGCTGGCGGGTGTCGTCGGACATGACCAGGTCGATGTCCTTCGGGTCGTAGCCGCGCTCGCTGGCTGAGCTGTAGGCGGACTCCGCGCTGGCGCGGTCGGGGAAAAGGCCGGTGACCAGGCGGTCGTTGGAAGCTGGGGTGACGGTGTTCATGGGGAGTTCCTTGTTCAGGCGGAGGAGGGTGATGGGGGATGCGGAATCGGAGGGAATCAATGACGATCCGCGCGCGGAGCAAGCTCGTCCGCGGGTGCGGCGCCCGACGCAGCCGCGCGGGAGGCACCGGCGCCAGAGGCTTTGGTGCGGGAGCTATCCGCGCGGGAGGCATCGGTGCGGGTTCCATCAGTGCGGGTTGAAGAGCCCGTCGCGCGGGTGCCGTCCGTGCTCGTCTGCCGGCTGTCGCGCGAGGCCTTGTCGGTCGCGGAAGGTCCGGTGCGAACCACGGTGGCTGTATCGCTGCGCGGGATTGCCTTCTGCTGGGCCGCACTGGCGGCCTGCGGAGACACGCCTACCGCCTGAGGCTGCGCGGGCTCTGTTTTGTCAGCCCGGTTGACCGTGGTGGCCGTGGTGGCCGCAGAGGGGGTGGTAGGGGCGCTCTGAGCCCCTGCGGCGTGCGCCGTGGCGGCGAGGGCAAGCGCGCTGAGCGTTGTCGAGATGCGATTCATCGTGGGTTCCTGCTTGTTGATGAGGCCGACGGCCTGCATGCCCGGACGTGGCATACCACGCCCCTGCTCCCGGTGGCCCTTGTTCCCCGACGGTTCACCTATGAGGCCAGCCCATCGAGGTGTGTCGGCTCGGTAAGTTCTCTCTACGGTTCCTCGGTATCGGTGTCGATTACCGATCTCCCGGGAACGCACTGAGATCGATGCGCAGGCATGGGTGGAAGCCACGCTGCATGACGCCAAGCGCGGGCGTCTTTACACAAATGGCGACGGGAAACGGCCTCGATCTTGCGTCTGCAAGGGCACCGGACCTTCCGGACGCCACGGGGCCTGTGCGCCTCGCTTGTTCCTTCCTTCATCACCTCCCAATTCACGCCAGGAAAGCCCAGTCGGGCTTCCCAGCCAAGGACACACCATGCCCGCCAACACCGCCAACAACGCCAACAGGACCAACAGCACCAAGTCGACCGCCAAGGCCGCTCAGTCCAAAACCTCCCAATCGAGGACCGCCGACAAGGAGCCGAGCAAGGAGCGGAGCAAGCGGGCGACCAAATCCTCTGACAGGTCTGCGAGCGACGACCGGGAGTCCAGCGGCGCGGTCGATGCGATCAAGTTGCTGACCGACGACCACAAGGAAGTGCAGGCGCTGTTCAAGGCCTATCAGAAGTTGGTCGACGAGGATGGCGAGGATGATCTGCGTGAGCAGCTCGCCCAGGACATCTGCGCCAAGCTCACCGTCCACGCGACCATCGAGGAAGAGATCTTCTACCCCGCCGCACGCGACTCGCTGGAAGACGATGAAGGCGATGACCTGTTGGACGAGGCCGAAGTCGAACACGCCAGCGCCAAGGAGCTGATCGCCCAGATCGCCGAAGGCTCCGCGGCGGACGAACTCTTCGACGCCAAGGTCAAGGTGCTCGGGGAGTACATCGCTCACCACGTCAAGGAGGAGGAGAAGGAGCTGTTCCCCAAGGTGCAGCAGTCCGACCTCGATCTCGACGCGCTCGGCGACGAACTCAGCGCACGCAAGGCCGAACTCCTTGTCGAGCTCGAGGAAGAAGAGGCTTCGTGAGCTTGTTGCCTCCGGGCAGTCCGACCATGCCTAAATAACCCGCTCCGCCCCTGTAAATCCGGTGACGACGTGCGCGCCTTCGGTCCAGCCGGTGATGGCGCCCCGGGGGGCGAGGAAGACGATGCCGTACTGGCTGTCGCCGACGGTGAGCAGGTTCAGCACGAGGTCGACGTCGGTCGAGATGACTGAGAACACCGATGGAATCGGTAATCCGGTTCGTTCCGCGCCTGGGACGCGGTATTGCCTTCTCCACATTCACAAGCCTTCCGCGGCGCACGCCCGTCCCAGTGACCAGCCCGCCGGTATCCAGGAGGGGCCTTGCCTTCGTGGCCCGCGTCGTGCGCACCATGTTCCTCACCCAGGCGCCGCGCCTCGCGCGCCAACGGGAATCCCCATGTCACCCTTGATCGTGTTCTCGCACCTGCGATGGAACTTCGTCTTCCAACGTCCGCAGCATCTGATGTCCCGGCTGAGCGCCGACCGCCGTGTGCTCTTCATCGAGGAGCCCGTCTTCGAGGCGGACACGCCGCCGCGCATCGAAGCAAGATGGGAGGGCGTCCGGGGCTTCGAGGTGGAAGTCCTCGTGCCGTTCACCCCGGTCGACGCGCCCGGATTCGACGATGCGCAACTGGCCGTGCTGCTGCCGCTGCTGGCGCGGGAGTTCGCGCGGCGCGACGTCGCCGATCCGCTCGTGTGGCTGTACACGCCGATGGCGCTGCCCCTGGTCGCCAACCTCCGCCCCCGCGCCGTGATCTACGACTGCATGGACGAGCTGTCGGCATTCCGCCATGCGCCAGCCCAGCTGCGCCAACGCGAGAGCGCGCTGATAGCCTGCGCCGATCTGGTGTTGTGCGGGGGGCCTTCGTTGTACGAGGCGCGGGTCGGCCAGCATCCGAACCTGCACTGCCTGCCCAGCGCGGTCGATCCCGACCACTTCGCCCCGGCTTCGCTCGACGACGGCGACCCGTTGGCCATGCGTGCTGTCGAGTTGCAAGGCGGCACGCCGCGCCCGCGGCTCGGCTACTTTGGCGTGATCGACGAGCGCATGGACATCGAACTGGTGGCGGCGCTGGCGCAGGCGCGCCCCGACTGGCAGATCGTCATGGTGGGTCCAGTCGTGAAGATCGACGAGGCATCGCTCCCGCGGTCCCCGAACCTTCATTGGCTTGGCCTGCAGAGCTACGCCCAGCTGCCTCATCTGCTGGCGGGTTGGGATCTGTGCCTGATGCCGTTCGCGCTCAACGAGTCGACGCGTTTCATCAGTCCCACCAAGACGCTGGAATACCTGGCCGGCGGAAAGCCTGTCGTCAGCACGGCGATCCGCGATGTGATCAGCCTGTACAGCGGGGCGGTCCGCATCGGGCGGGACGCGCCGGGTTTCATCGCCGCCTGCGACGCGGTGCTGTACGAGACGACCGAGATCCACGCCACGTGGCAGAGGGCTGCGGCGGCCGCGGTGGCGGCGGGAACCTGGGATGTCGCAGCCGATCGCGTGCGCGGCTGGTTGGCTGAACTCCCCGTTGCCGTCCCTGCGGACACGTCGGCGACGATACCTGCGCTGAGAGCCGCCTGATCGTGATCATCGACGCGCATCTGCATTGCACGGGCCGAGAGACCGCCGACGACGTGCTGCGTATGCTGGATGAGGCCGGCGTGGACATCGGCGTCCTCCTGGCGCCATTTCTCGGCGACGGCTATTCGCTCGACGATGCCGCGTCGCTGCGACGCGGCAATGCGCATCTGTCGCGACTGGTTCGCGGACACCCGGACCGGCTGATCGGTCTAGCCGTCGTCGATCCGCGCCGCCCGGACGCGCCGGAGGACCTGCGGCATGCAATCGAACAACTCGGGCTGCGCGGCGCGAAGATGGTGCCGACCGGCTGGTATCCGTATGAAGCACGCGTGCAACCCGTTTTTGCCGTCGCCGATGAACTGGGCTTGCCACTGCTGTTCCATAGCGGCATCTTCATCGACGGTCGATCGGGTCGCTTCTGCCGGCCGAGCTATTTCGAGGCGCTGCGCGACCACCCCCGCACGCGGGTCACTCTGGCCCACATGGGCTGGCCGTGGACCGACGAGGCGCTCGCCGTCGCGCTGATCGATCGCATCCACGGCGTGCCGCACGCGCAGGCGCAGTTCCGGCTGGACATCTCCTTCGGTCCGCCGGCGCCGTACCGGCTGGAGGTGCTGTCGCGGATGCTGGCGGTGCTCGGGGCGGGCTCGCTGCAGTTCGGCAGCGACTGCTTCCTGCCATGCACTGGCGCACACGTGCGCGAGCGCCTGCAGTGGGTCGCCGACCTCATGGACGAGATGTCGCTCCCGCGGGACGACAGGCATCAGATCTGGAGCGGAACCGCGGCGGCCTGGTTGGGCATCGACGTCGACGCAACGCCCATCCAGGTCGACGCTTTCGCTCCTGTATTCCCCGGCGTCGAGCCCGTTGCCGCTCAGCGAGCGGGATTCTCCGCGCTCGTGTCGCGCGCTTCGGCAGGTGTTGACCGCTCAGCGAGCGATGGCGATCTCTGGCGGCCGGTGTGCTGCTGACTGGCCCGTCACTCCACTTCGCCCTTCTTCTGTTTCGTCGCCGCGCCACCGCGCGGTACTCCGTTACCGACCAAGACCCATCATGGACATCGCTTCTCCCCACGCCGTCGCCGCGCTCGTCGATGACAGTCACGCCTCGCTGCATCCGGTACTCAACTCGCACGCGCCGCTGCACGTGCTGGAAGTCGTCGGCAACGACATCGTCGGCGGCATGGAGCGCTGCGTGGAGCGGCTGATCGCCTACCTGGGCCGCGAAGGCGAATTCCGATTCACCGCGCTGTGTCCATCCGAGGGCGCATTCGCCGATCGGCTGCGTCGGGCGGGGGCGACGGTCGTCATTGTGGCCATGCCCGAGGACGCGCCGTGGGCCTCGGTCCAGTTGGTCGCGAGCCTGGTCGCGTCGGAGCGTGTCGACCTGCTACACGCCCACCTGCCCAACGCCCATCTGCTGGCTGGCCTCGCGGGTCGGCTCACTGGTGTGCCGGTGATGACGACCATCCATGCGCGTCAAGCCGCGTTGTTGGACCTCGAGGTGCACCGAGCCACCGGTAGCTTCCTCAGCCTGGTCTGCCAGCAGAGCTATTACCACGCCCTGGGCCTTGGTGTGGAACGCGGTCGCCTCAGCCTGGAACCCAACGGCGTCGACGTCGACGCCTTCCAGCCGGGGCCGCGGCCAGCGCAGGGCGTGCGCACCTCGCTGGGGCTGTCGGCGCACGCGATGCTCGCGGGGTTTGTCGGTCGTCTGTCCCCGGAGAAAGCACCGGATCTCTTCGTTCGGGCGGTCGCTCTCCTGCGTGGGTCGTTGCCCGACGCCCACTTTGTGCTGGTGGGGGACGGGCCGATGAAATCGACGTTGCTGGAGTCCATCGCACAGCATGGATTGGACTCGCATGTCCACGTCCTGGGCGTTGTCGAAGATGTCCGGCCTGTTTATCACGATCTGGACTTGCTGGTGTCGAGTTCGCACTCTGAGGCGATGCCGCTCGCTTTGATGGAGGGCATGGCCAGCGGATTGCCGGTCGTAGCGACCCGCGTCGGCGGCGTGCCGGAGATCGTCGAGCACGGAGGCACTGGGTGGCTGGTCGCGCCGCGCGACGCTGAAGACCTGGCTGGGCGCTTGCACCAGATGCTGACCCGGCCAGACTTGCGCCAACGCATGGGCGAACAGGCGCGAGCGCGAATGGTCCGTCACCATCGACTCGATCGCCAGCTCGACGCGCTCGGCGACCGCATGCGGCGCATCACTCAACCCGGCACCGCGCTCGAGGTGGCCCGCGCCACACGCGTCGCTGCGCCAACACGTAAGCGTTGAGTCATTCCCGAAGCGCGTCATGGAGCAGTTCATTGAAAGCACTCTGATCTGCAACCGCTGGATCAGCAATGTCGTGGTGAGCACAGCGCCGCCAGCGCCCGCGCGTAACGGCGCATCACGCGCCTGCCGTGGATGGCGCCGCGCGCGTCGCGCGTGGCATGCCAGACTCCGCTGCGATGCCAGCGCTC
>NZ_JARVXN010000008.1:0-7184 GCF_048957715.1 Mitsuaria sp. CC2
GAGCGGTAGTTCGAGATCGACGGCGAGCCGTGCTTCTCTGGCGACATCCTCGAGCCAGTCAGCGCGTCCTCGTCCGAAGTGGCCGGTCTCTGCGACGAGCATTGGCCGCCCGTAGCGCTCGAAGACGAGCCGCAGCAGTTCTGACAGCGGCATGCGCCGCGGATCCTGCAGATGCCAGTCGAGGCGGCGCTCGGTGGGCACTTCCCATTGGCTGCTGTGATAGTGGTTGACTCCGATCAGGTCGAGCGCGCCCTCATGCCCGCCGATCTCCGGCGCGAGGCGGCCCGCAAGCATGTCCAGCGACTGCCACTGATAAGACGCTGTACGTTCTGCGAGCTCTCGCCACTCTTCCGCGCCCTCTGCCGGCACGACGTGCACGACGGGCTCGATGTGCAGGAATCGAGCGTCCGGGTCGACCTCGCGAATCGCGGCCATGCCGGCGAGCGCGGCGTGCGCGAGTCTTCGTTTCATCTCGAAGCCAAGCCTGCCTGCGTCCTCGTGACTGACGTCTCCCTGTAAGCCCGCCGGCCCCATGCCGCGGGTAGCCGACGCCGCCCAAGCCAGGAAACTGATCTCGTTCACCGGCGTATAGATGCGCGGCGCTGGACACAGCGGCATCAATGCACGCGCTGCCTCCGCCGAGAAACGCGCGAATCGGTCGATGAGCCGATCGTCACGCAGCGAAAGGTCCGCAGGAACGCCGTAATGCATCAGTGTCCATAGCACCTGCAGTCCTTCGCGCCGCGCGGCGCGCGCCATGTCGCAGGCTCGCGCGAAATCCCAGCGGCCGGGTGCACACTCGCTCAGGCGCCAGCCGACGCTCTCGCGCACGCACCGCAAGCCAAGTCGGCGGGCCTCGGCGTAGTCTCCGCGCAGCAGGCGGTCATGGCCGGTCGCGCCCACCATGTCGAGGGGGTGGCCGCGCGCGTTGACGTGATCGGCGCCTTCGTAGCCCCCCATCCAGAACGAGCGGAACGGCGACGCGAGGTCGTCCGCGGAGACGCCCGCGACAGCGCGGCGCGCGACCGAGGGCCGGCCCGCTCCCGGCACCATCAGGGTCGCGGCACGAGCAGGTGCGCGAGTTCGTCGGGGTCGGCGGGCTTGGTGAGGTAGTGAGTGACGCCGGCTTCCCGGCCGCGGTCGACGTCGTCGAGTTGGCCGTAGCCACTGACCGCGATCACGACGGTGTCCTCGTGGCCTGGCATCTCACGCAGCTGCCGGCAGACCTCGTACCCGTTCATCCCGGGCAGTCCGATGTCGAGCACGACGGCGTCCGGATGGAAGTTCCGGACCTGCGCCAGCGCAGACGGTCCGTCGTCGGCGATCTGCACGTCATGCCCGGCGAGCGTCAGCAAGGCCGCCGTGCTCTGACTCGCGTCCTCGTTGTCGTCGACGACCAGGACCCGGCGCGGCGCTTTCGTGACGGGCTCGGGGACTGGCTGCGGGCGCGGCTCGGGCCGCGTCGCCTCGTCCTTGGCGTAGGGCAGTCTCACAACGAAGCGGCTGCCCTGGGTCAGGCCGGCGCTGAAAGCGTTCACCTCACCGCCATGGAGTTCGACGAGTCGGCGCACGACCGCCAGCCCGATGCCAAGCCCGCCCATGTTCTGGCCCACCGACCGGTCGGCCTGCACGAAAACGGTAAAGATCTCGGCCTGGAACTCCTGGCTCATGCCGATGCCGTTGTCCGTCACTGTCAGCACCGCTTCTTCGGCGCCGCGCTGCAGCGACACGTGGATGACACCGCCGGCGGGCGTGTACTTGATTGCGTTGCTGAGCAGGTTCGCCACAATCTGCTCCAGACGCACAGCGTCGCCATCGACGAAGATCGGATCCGGCGGCAGCGTCACGGTCACTTCGTGACGGCGCGCCTCGATGGGTTGGCGCAGCGCATCATGCGCCTGACGCACGATCTGCGTCAGGTCCAAATGCTCCATGTGCAGCGACACCATCCCGCGGCTGATGCGCGAGACGTCCAGCAGGTCGTCCACCATCCGGATTTGGTTGCGCAACTGCCGCTCGATGGTCGCAACGGCCTTGCGCCGGGTTGCCTCGTCGGCGCCTTCGTGTCGCCACAGGTGCATCGCGTTGGTCATCGCCGCCATCGGATTGCGCAGCTCGTGCGCCAGCATCGCGAGGAACTCGTCCTTCTGGCGGTCCGCCTGCGTAAGCCGGTCGAAGGCCCTGTGCTTGGTGGTAACGTCGTCGATGGTGAGCAGGATCAGCGTGCGGTCCGGCCAGGCCACACGTGCCGCGTTGAGCTTGACGGTGCGCGCGCCGATGTGGGGGAAGACCGCGCTGACCTCGTAGTCGCGCACGCGGGTGTGCTTGGGCACGAGCGTCTCCAGCAGCTCACGCAGTGCGGGGATGTTCCATTGGCCGTCGCCAAGTTCGAACAGCACGTTGTGCAGCGTCTCGCGCGGTGTGGTCTCGTAGCAGAGGTAGAAGGCCTGGTTGGCGCGCGTGACCCGCAGGTCCGTCGTCAGCACCAGCAGTGGCTGCGACATCGTCTCGATCATCGCGTCGGCGAAGTCGCGCCCCTGCGTCACCTCATCGTGCAGCGCCTCGAGTTCGCGGTTGCGAAAACGCAGCTCGTCATTGGTCGTGGACAGTTCCTCGTTCAGGGACTGGAGTTCTTCCTTGGCGGTCTCCAGTTCCTCGTTGGTGCTCTGGAGTTCCTCGTTGCTCGACTGAGTCTCCTCCTCCAGCGCCTTGAGCGACTCCATCGCGCGATCGTGTTCCTCGAGCATGACGCGGGTCTGCTCGCGCGTGGCGCGCAACTCCTCGGCCAGGCGCCGTATCTCTCTGCGGTCCGCGTCGTTGCGACGGCCGCCACCTTGGCCCAGGCGCGCGAACACGGCGGCTCTGACGGCCTGCGTGATCCCCGCCTGGGTGGGGGCGGTGTCGCCCGGCGGCACGACCTCCTCGGACAGGATGAAGAACACGAGGAACCAGCGCGGCTCCGCTTGGTCGGGGTACAGCGGCACGACCTCGATCGCGGCCTCGCGGGACTGGCCGGGGCCGGTCTCGACGCGAAGTCCGTCTCGGCGCACGGGCGCGGAGTCGGAGCGTACGCGGCGCAGCGCTTCGCCGACCGCGCTGAACACGCCAGGCCGGGCCAGGCGCTGGAGCTGCTGCGTCGGTGCGCCCGGTGGCAGCGAGAGGAATGCGCTGGTGTCGCCACGGAACTCAAGCACATTGAGGTCGTCATCGCATAGCACGCTCGGCGGCGTGAAGCGTGCGATCGAGACGCGCTCGATCTCGCGCCGCAGCCCGTCGCGATCCGAGGTCGCGGACACCCCGGCCCGGCGCATCCCCGGCAGCGCCGCTGTTGACGCTCGCACCGGCCGGCCGATCGCGGCGAGGATGCGGTGCGGCACGGCGCGCTTGAGGAACAGCTTGGTGCGCTTGTTGTCCAGCGCGCTGAAGAGCTCGGAATAGGCGCCGACGCTCTCCGACAGGCCCAGCATCAGGAGACCTTCGCGCTGCAGCGCGAAATGAAAGGCCGGCATGACGCGTTTTTGCAGCGTCGGATCCAGATAGATCAGCAGGTTGCGGCAGCTGATCAGGTCGATCCGGGAGAAGGGCGGGTCGTAGGCGACGTTCTGCCGAGCGAACGTGCAGCAGTCCCGCACTGGCTTCGACACCCGGTAGTGATCCCCCTCCTGGACAAAGTAGCGGGCCAGGCGTTCGGGGGTGACGTTGCGGGCGATGTTCTCGATATAGCGCCCGCTGCGCGCGGTTGCCAGCGACTCCTCGCTCACGTCGGTGCCGAAGATCTGCACCTCCCGGTTCGGTGCGTGTTCGGCCAGATGCTCCAGCACGCAGATCGCGATGGAGTAGGCCTCCTCGCCGGTGGCGCAGCCGGGGACCCAGATGCGAAGGGGCAATGACCCGTCCACGTGTCGCAGCAACCGCGGCAGCGCGGTGTCGGACAGGGCGGCGAAGGCGTCGGGGTCGCGGAAGAATTCGGTGTAGCGGATCAGCAAGTCGCGGCACAGCGCCTGCGCCTCAGCCGGGTCCGCCTCCAGCACCGGCAGGTATTCGCCCAGGTGGTCCAGACTGCGCAGCGCGAGGCGGCGTCCCAGTCG
Organism: Mitsuaria sp. CC2; assembly: GCF_048957715.1. Lineage (NCBI taxonomy): Bacteria > Pseudomonadati > Pseudomonadota > Betaproteobacteria > Burkholderiales > Sphaerotilaceae > Roseateles > Mitsuaria sp. CC2. The sequence continues at coordinate 4,089 of NZ_JARVXN010000008.1, forward strand.
ACGCTCGATCGTGCCGCGCTTGTAGTGGGTGAAATCGATGTGGCAGACGGTGTGCAACCGACGAAACACGCGGTCCATGTGGGCCACGTCGTGCGAGCCGCCGCGATCGTCGGCGTCCAGCATCTGCACGTCGAGGAAGGGGTTGCGTACCAGCCGCAGCAGCGCGGTGGCGATTTGCGCGGGCGGCAGCGTGAGGTCCACGCCGCCGAGTTCCACCGCGGCGCGCGGCATGCTCGTGAAGCGTGCCGAGCCGTCGTCCTGCGCAAAGCCGATGCCGCCGCAGCCCTTGATCGCCTGCATGCCGATGGCGCCATCCGTGCCGCTGCCCGACAGGATGACACCGATGGCTTTGCTGCCCTGGTCCTTGGCCAGAGAGTCCAGCATGTCGTCGATCGGCATGGGCGGGCCCAGGGTCTCGCCGCGAGGTCTGAGCACCAGGCGGCTGTGTGCCACCGTCATGCTCGTGTCGGGTGGGATGACGTAAACGTGGTTCTCCTCGACGAGCTGGCCGTCCGCCGCTTCCGCGACGGTTAGCGGCGTGCGCTGGGCAAGTATTTCCGCGAGCAGGCTGGGATGCGAGCGGTCAAGGTGCTGTACGACCAAGAGCGCCATGCCAGCGTTCTCCGGCAGGTGGTGGAGCAGCTCGCTCAGCGCATCCAGACCACCAGCGGACGTGCCGATGCCCACGATGGGGTAGGCCTGCTGGGTCACATCGACGCTTTCGTGAGGGGAGGGCCCAACCTGCTCGGGTCGGAAGGGGCGCGCCGCTTGTCCCGATCGGGCTCTGCGGCTTGTGTGTCAGTCGGGTGCCATGCTACGCCACTCACGAAGGCATCGAGCGCCGCTTGTCTCAGAAAGTTCGAGAAGGCCTCAACCAATACGCCGGATACAGGTGACAAAGGCCGTGTACAGGGAGAGGTTGCTGGCGTCTTGCCGCAGCCAACTCCCGCGCCGACAACGTCCAGCAGGATGCCGCTTTGGCATCACGCTGCCGTTGCCGTCCGCTCAGATGACCACTCGGTCCGTACCTGAGGGGCCGCCTGATCAGGACGTGGGGAACGGACAAACAGGACAGGAACCGTGCTGTCCCGCAACACGAGTTCGGCATCGCTGCCGAGCAGCAGTTTGCTGAGCCTGCGTCGGCCATGCGTACCGAGCACGATCAGGCCGCAATGCTGGGCGACGGCCTCGGCAACGATGATGGAGGCGGCGTTGGATTCGACGGTCTCATGCATGTAGTAGGAGACTTGGACGCCCCGATCCTGAGCAGCCACGGCCGCTGTGGCAAGCAGCTCCTGCCCGTACTCGCGGAGGGTCCTGCGATGGTCCTCGAAGTCTCCGGCCGACTGCAAGAAGAGCGGTTCCACATCGATGACGTTCAACAGCACGATGCGTGCCTTCAGTGCACTCGCCAAGCCGAGCGCATAGGCAAATCCGGCGTCGGACGCATGGCTTCCGTCAATCAGGACGAGGATCGAGTCATACATGGTGCTACTCCTGCTTAGTCTCAGCCTGGCGGGCGGTCTCGTTCGGTCGCACGACATCTGCCCGGTCCCTTGCGCTCGGAGCGAGCCGTCCCCCTTCCGCGGTGAATGCGTCTTCTGCCCGCTCCTCGACGGAGCCGGGAGGCTCTGGCGTGTCAACTCGTCGTTGTTCAACGTTCATGCTTGTCTCGCCTCAAGCGCTCCGTCGAAGGCAAGTGACGAACGCACCATACAGGGACGGCTCTGAGGCGTGCTGACTCTTGTATTCGATCCAGACGTCGGCAAGGAAGGTTGCTTGGCTCAGTGCGATGGCGACCACCCACAGCGACATGCCCCACCCGAACGAGCCGAACGCAATGAGGACGGCACCCAGCACTGCGAGAGGCGAGATAGAAAGGATGAGAAACGCGTTCATGAACTCAACTCCGTCGATGAAGATCGATATGGCGAGTTCAGCTTGACCCAATGGTGGCTCAACGTCTGTGGGCCACCGCACGTGAGGCTTCGGCGTATCTCACGGCAACAGCCCACGAACAGCCCACGGCGGCGAGTTGCTCGCAATCGGGTAAACGATCGATCAAGTCGTGCATGACCGTTCAACAGGCTGCCAGGGAGTGCGCCTGCCGTCCGACACGCGGCTGGACGAGCGGGGCTTGCGCCAGCGCGAGCAGGCCGCGGTGCGCCGCCACGGTCACGGCGTGCGTCCGGCTTTCGGCATCCAGTTTCGCCATGATCGCCTTGACGTGCGTCTTCACGGTCCCGAGCGAGATCGCCATCTCGCGGGCGATCGACTTGTTGTTCTGTCCGCGACCGAGCAGCTGCAGCACTTCGCTCTCCCGCGCGGTCAGGGCTTCCCGGCCCAGGCTCTCGACGAGGCGATGCGCCACGGTCTGGCTCACATGACGCCGGCCTCGCGCCAGTTCACGGATGCCCGTCAGGAGCTCCTCCAGCGGGCTGCCGAGCAGCAGGTAGCCCCGCACGCCCAGCCCCATCGCCTTGACGACGGCAGTCTCGCTGGACAGGGAGGTCAGGATCAGCGCCGGCGGTCCGCCACCGGGCTTCCCGGCCCGAGAGGCATCCGCTTGTGCCAGGGCGATGCCGGTGTCGTAGTCGCACAGGACGACGTCGAACGGACCGCCGCTGGCATCGGCCTGCGCCCCGGCGTGCAGTTCCAGATCGGACTGCTGCCCGAGGGTGGCGCTCAGTCCGGCGGCGACGATCGCTTCGTTGTACAGGACCAGGACACGGATGCGTTGCGCGGATTCAAAACTGTTCATGGCGACTCCTTGATTGGGGCTGGACGGCCCACCGGCTCGTCTTGAAGGCAATCATGGAGGGCGCCGCGCCCAAGGGCCAGTTCAGCGTTGTTAAGCGTTGAGAACCGACGTTCGCCGGGGGCTGGCCCGCCGTCGGGCGGCTGCGTCGGCCGGAGCCGGCGCGTCCGTGTCGGACCGTTCCAGCAGCAGCGCGGCTTCACGCAGGTCGCGGGTGGAGAAGCCCTCGCGGAAGCGGGCGAGCACGGCCCGGAGCTCATCCCGGCGTTCATCCTGACGGTCGGCGACCTCGCCCAGCGATCTGCTCCAACGGACCAGGCTCATGCAGCCGCGGAGCT